>NZ_NFHK01000019.1:0-47247 GCF_002161315.1 Faecalibacterium sp. An77 | reverse complement strand
ATTGATTGCTCATTTTTACCCCCGTGAGACTTCTGAGATTTCTAAGACTTTTGATACTTTCTCTTATTTTCTCACAGGTCAGTACTTTTTTACAGTCGGGGGATTATGGAGCGCTTACACAACATCTGCCAGAAACGTCCTCATCAGGTCTCGGCTACGGTCGGGGAAGATGTTTTTCAACTCCCCTGCTGACCATACAAAATGCCCGCCGCGAAACCTTCGCAGCGGGCATTTTGATACAAATTATTTAACTACTGATATTTAGCATCTTGATAAACGATTAGGATTGCAGAATTTTCATAAGTATTAATTTCTATTTTACTTTTCGACTTTTTCCATACCATATAATTTGAGGTACTATCTTCTTCTGGTTTACCATATAAGTTTTTGTAGTAGTTAATTACTTGCTGTGAAAGTTCATTTTCACTATCTTCCTCATTAGTTGTCGCTGCTATAGTGATTTGGTAAAGCCCATCTTCATTAAAATAATAGATAGCTATTCCCGACAATTTGTCCATTCCTACCAATGAGTCAAAAACACTAAGATATGCACTCGTCGTTTCTGCATCAGATGGCTCAACCTCACCTCCATTTGGATATCTCTCTTTAATTGTATCAATATCTGTTCCCCATTTGATACCATCGTATAGTTGCTTTTTTTCTAAAGAGTTCTGAATCAAGCATGCTATTCCTATTCCTATTACTATTACAGCAGAAATAAGAACAAACCAAAAAGCTATCTTTCTCTTTTTTATATTCTTTTTCTTTTCAGTCCGGATTAGTTGTTGCTCTTCTGCTTTTTTGCTCTTTATACTTTCAGCAATTGGATACCCGCAATGTGGACATAACTCAGCTTTTTCGCTCACATAACTACTACATTCAGGACACACTATAAGAGCCATTATATTATTCCTTCTATTTATTCCCAATAAAACTCCATTTTATTATAGCAATTTACAACTTCCATATCCGCATCACTAAAATTGCTAGAAAAAGACTGCAAACTACCAGCAGGACTTATAGCCAAATTTGTTAATGTAAGGTATGCATCATAATAATCTTGTAAATCTTCATATGCCTTTTCCCATTTTTCTGGTGGATTCTGCATTTCTTTCATCAGATCAGTAACTACTTGTTGATTATTTTCTATCTCGTCAATTTTCTCTTGAAATTCTTTATCATCAAACAAATTTGCAAGAGCAATATTGAAATCGTCATAAAAATAACCCGTCCCATTATTTGCTCTTGTATATTTATCAGTTGTGCTATCTTTATCTTCAAAAATGCTATTAGACCATACACTTTTTATAAGATTTCCACAATTCTCTGCATCCGCCGCTCCTTCAAGCATTGTTGTTGATATAAGCTCTAGCTTTTCGCCGTACGCTTCTATTTGCTTTTGACGTATAAAGTTAGATATTCCAAGAATTACACCAATTCCAATCAAAACAGCTATCAAAATTACAACAATTTTTCTTTTTGAAAGCCTATCATTAATAATACTAACTTTTGTAACCTCTACTTGTTGCGGCTCCATCCGAGCAATTGATTTCACCTCTAGAGGATATCCGCATTTATCACATACTGTAGCACCCTTTTCGATTTCTGCACCGCATTCAGGACAAATCGGCTTTGGATCTTCAATTATAACATATCCACAATGTATACACTTCTTTGATTTGTCCGATATCTCTTTTCCGCAATTAGGACACTGAACAAGCGCCATATTGATTCCTCCCAGTTTATTTTAAACTTTTTTGAATGAAGTTTTCAAATTCCTTCATCCTTATCTTTATTAAGAATTATATCAAAAAAATCATTTCACATCAATAGAATTATTCTTTTCAAAATTCTCAATAAAAAACCCGGCGTGAATTTTTCACGACGGGCTTTTATTGTGGTAATTTTTATTATGCGTGGTTGCCCAGGTACGCTTTCCGGACGGCCTCGTTGGCCAGCAGTTCCTTACCGGTGCCGCACAGGGTAATCCGGCCGGTTTCCATGACGTAGCCCACGTCGGCGATCTGCAGGGCCATGTTGGCGTTCTGCTCGATCAGCAGCACCGTGACGCCCTTGCGGTTGATCTCCTTGATGATGTCGAAGATCCCTTTCACCACGATGGGGGCCAGGCCCAGAGAGGGCTCATCCATCATAATCAGCTTGGGGCGGGCCATCAGGGCGCGGCCCACCGCCAGCATCTGCTGTTCACCGCCCGACAGGGTGCCGGCGGCCTGCCAGGACCGCTCTTTCAGCCGGGGGAACAGCTCATAAATCCAGGCCAGGTCGCTCTCCAGGCTGTCCCGGCGCAGGTAGGCGCCGATTTTCAGGTTTTCCAGCACCGTCAGGTCAGGGAACACATGGCGTCCCTCGGGCACCAGGGTCAGGCCCTTGGAGACGATGCGGTCGGGCGGCAGGCCGGTCAGGTCCTCCCCCTGGAAGTGGACCCGGCCGCTCTTCACCTTCACCAGGCCGGCCAGGGCCCGCAGGGTGGTGGATTTGCCGGCGCCGTTGGCGCCGATCAGGGTCACGATCTGACCCTCCTCCACCTTGAAGGAGATCCCCTTGACGGCCTCGATGCCGCCGTAGCTCACACACAGGTCATCAATTCTCAGCATCGTCGGCCACCCCCAGATAAGCGTCAATGACGCGCTGGTTCCCGCTGATTTCCTCGGGGGTTCCCTCGGCGATCAGCTTGCCGAAATCCAGCACATAAATACGGTCGGAGATCTGCATCACCAGGTCCATGTGATGTTCGATCATCAGGACGGTCAGGTGGTATTTGTCCCGGATCTCCCGGATAAAGTCGGTCAGTTCCTGGGTTTCCTGCGGGTTCATGCCGGCGGCCGGCTCATCCAGCAGCAGGAGCTTGGGCTCGGTGGCCAGGGCGCGGGCGATTTCCAGCCGGCGCTGCAGGCCGTAGGGCAGCGAGGACGCCACCTCGTCCTTGTGCTGGGCCAGGCCCTGTTCTTCCAGCAGGGCCATGGCCTCGGCCCGCATCCGGGCCTCCTCCTTGGCGTTGAGCCGGAAGGTGGCGGACAGGAAATTCTGTTTGGCCCGCATATGCTTGGCGATCAGGACGTTTTCAAAGACGGTCAGTGCCCCGAACAGCCGGATATTCTGAAAGGTACGGGCAATGCCCCGGTGGGTGATGCGGTCGGGGGTGGGGTTCAGCTTGTGGGTGTACATCCCCTTGTTTTCCCCCAGATAGGCTTTGTCCATCTTGCCCTGGGGATAGTTTTCCACCAGAGGCTGGCCGCAGAAGTCGATTTTGCCGTTGGTGGGCTCATACACGCCGGTAATGCAGTTGAAGGCGGTGGTCTTGCCGGCGCCGTTGGGGCCGATGAGGGCCACGATCTCCCCCTCGTTCACATCCATGGACAGGTCGTTCATGGCCACCACGCCGCCGAACTGCATGGTCACATGTTCCACGTGGAGGACGTTTTGACGTTCGCTCATTTCAGCGCCTCCTTTTCAGCGTGTTTGGGGGTGGATTTGCGGGCCGAAAGCCTGCGGCCACGCAGGACGTCGGGCAGTTCCCGGTCGCCCATAATGCCGCGGCGGAAGAACAGAACCACAATCATGATGATGACCGAGAACACCACCATACGGAAGCCGTTGCGCAGCAGCGGCAGCTTGAGGCTGCGGGAGATGACGAAGTACACCAGCCAGCCCAGCAGCAGAATGGCTGCAATCCACACCGGCAGTTCCTGGGTCAGGGTATGGCCCTCCTTTTTGCGGATGGCCCGGATGGCCAGGAAGGCAGCCGCAATCACCGCGGCGGCAAACACCACGATGAAGGCCAGACGGCCGGGATCGGTGGGCGAAGCAAAGACCAGTTCCGAGTCCAGGAACCGGAGCCACCACTCCGAGCAGGCCACATAGAGGAAGGTGGCGATGATGGAACCGGACACCGAGCCGATGCCGCCGATGACCACGATCAGCAGCAGCTCATAGGTCATGGTAGAGGTAAAGACCTTGGCCTGGGCGTTGGCGGCGTACATGGCGAACAGGCCGCCGCCCACCCCGGCAAAGAAGGAGGAAATGCAGAAGGAGAGCATCTTGTGCTTGGCCAGGTTGATGCCCATGGCCTCGGCGGCCACCTCATCCTCCCGGATGGCCTTAAAGGCCCGGCCATAGGAGGAGTTGATCAGCAGGACGATGATGGCGATGCAGATCACCGCAATCAGCATGGGCACAAAGGCCGACAGGCGCAGGACGGTCTGGCCCGAGGCGTTCTCGATGTTGAAGTCGGAAAAGGTGGGGAAACTCTTGAGCATGTTGGCGCCGTTGGTGATGGGGCCCAAAGGCTGCCACTGGAACACAGCGCGGAGAATTTCCGCAAAGCCCAGGGTGGCAATGGCCAGATAGTCGCTCTTGAGCCGCAGCACCGGCAGGCCGATCAGGTAGGCGAAGCCGGCGGCCACCAGGCCGCCCAGAATCAGGGCCACCAGGACGCCCAGCACCATGCTGACCGCCCCGCCCACGCCGGTGGTGCCGAACACCAGGCCAAAAGTATCCTGGAGGGAGAAAGGCACCGCCGAGCCGCCGAACAGGTAGTAGACGGTATCTTTCTGGGCCACAGGGACGGTGAGGATGGCGTAGGTATAGGCGCCCAGCAGCATAAAGCCTGCCTGGCCCAGGGAGAACAGGCCGGTGAAGCCGTTCAGCAGGTTCATGGACACCACCACCAGGGAGTAGACCGCGCCTTTTTTCAGGACGGTGAACAGCTGGCTGGTGGGAAGCAGGACGCGGGGTGCGGCGGGAATCAGGGCGGTGATGTTTTCCAGCAGGATCACCAGAGCCAGAAAGGCGACGATCCCGCCCAGTGCGCCCCAGCTGACCGATTTTTTCTTGTTCATGCGGGGCCTCCTTACACTTTGTCGGTCGCCTTTTCACCGAACAGGCCGGTGGGCTTAAAGACGAGGATCACGATGAGCAGGGCGAAGGTAATGGCATCCGAAAAGACGGTGAACTGGGTGCTCTTGACCAGGTTCTCACAGATGCCGATGATGAAAGCGCCGATGACCGCGCCGGGGATGGAACCAATGCCGCCGAACACCGCCGCCACAAAGGCTTTCAGGCCCGGCATGGCGCCGGCGGTGGGGGTGATGGAGGGATAGTTGGTGAAGTAGAGCATGGAGCCGATGGCGGCCAGGGCCGAACCGATGATGAAGGTGGCCGAGATCACCGAGTTGATTTTAATGCCCATCAGCTGGCTGGTCTCAAAGTCCTTGGCCACCGCCCGCATGGCCATGCCCACCTTGGTGCGGTCGATGAGCTGGGTCAGCAGCACCACCAGGGCCAGCACCAGGAAGGGGGTCAGAATGACCGCCCAGCGGGTGGGGGTGCCCGCAATGGTGACGGTATCGGACAAAAACGGGATGGTGGGATAGCTCATGGGCTGGCCGCCGGTGACATAGGTGGCGGTGTTCTGGAGCAGGTAGCTGACGCCGATGGCCGAGATCATCACCGACATACGGGGGGCGGAGCGCAGGGGCTTATAGGCCACCCGCTCGATGATGAAGCCCAGGGCCACCGTCAGCACCAGCACCAGGGGCAGGGCGAGATACAGGGGCATCCAGGTGGAGACGTACACGCCCACCAGGCCGGCCACCATGAACACGTCGCCGTGGGCAAAGTTGATCAGGCGCAGGATGCCGTAGACCATGGTGTAGCCAATGGCAATCAGGGCATACTGGCCGCCTACTGCAATGCCGGACAGCAGGACCGAAACGAAATATTCCATACAGGTTCCCTCCGCTCAGGGCAGGTTTCAACAAATGGTTTGGCGGGAGCCAGCGGCTCCCGCCAAACCTTCGGTCATTTGTGATTTACTGGGCGACGGTCTGCTGGGTCTCCAGCTCCCATGCGCCGGTGTTGGTGGAGTGCTTGATGTAGGCGGTATCGCGGATGGCGTCGCCCTCCTCATCAAAGGCGATGTGGCCCGACACGCCGTCGTAGGTGACGCCGGCCAGGGCAGCCTTGACGGCAGCGGGATCGGTGGAGCCGGCGGCCTTCAGGGCCTCCAGAGCCACATAGTAAGCATCATAGCCCATGGCGGTGACCGCAGCGATGGTGTCGTTGCCGCCGTTGTTGGTCATGGCCTCGGCGTTCTCGTTGATGTAGGCCTTGACGCCCTCATCGAACTCGGGAGAACCGCCCTCCTGGTAGAAGGTGGAGACGTACAGCTGGACATCGGTGCCCTCAGCGGCAGCCAGAACCATGTTGTCGTCCAGGGTGTCGGAGCCCAGGAAAGCTGCGTCAATGCCCAGGGCAGCAGCCTGCTGGATGATCTGGGTGGCGTAGGCGATGGACACCGGGGTGAAGATGACGTCGGCACCCTCATTCTTGGCCTGGTTCAGGTAGGTGCTGAAGTCGGAGTTGTTGGTGGGGAAGGATGCGGTGACGACGGTGCCGCCGGCCGCCTCAAAGGCCTGAGTGAAGTAAGCGATCAGGCCCTGGTCGTACTCGTTGCCGGTCTCGCCCAGGCAGTAGGCCACTTTGGCGTCGAACTTATCCTTGGCGAAGTTGGCCAGGACGGTGCCCTGGAAGGGATCCAGGAAGCAGATGCGGTAGTAGTAGTCGTTGCCGGCGGTGACGTTGGGGTTGGTGCAGGTGACGCCCACCGCAGCCAGGCCCGCATCGTCAAAGACCGGGCCGCCCGCAATGGACACGCCCGAGCCGTAGGAGCCCAGCACCAGGGAGACGCCCTGGCTCACCAGCTCGGCAGCGGCCGAAGGAGCCTTGTCGGTGGAGGAGCCATTGTCCGCATAGACCAGCTCCACCGTATAGGTCTCGCCGCCGATCTCCACGGTGGGGGTCTCGGCGTTGGCGTACTGCATGCCCAGGGTTTCCTTTTTGCCGCCCGAAGCCGAGTCGCCGGTGGAGGGCTCAAAGACGCCGATCTTGACCACCTTGTCCCCCGAGGCGGAGCTGCCTGCGGCGGCCGAGCCGCTGGCCGCCGTGGACGAGGACGAGCAGCCAGCCAGTGCGGAGACGCTCATAGCAGCTGCAGCGGCCAGGGCTACAAACCGTTTCATTTTCATATCGTATTCCTCCCTCTGATTCCGGCACAGGGCCGGAGTGTACGCTCTATAAATACATTTGTATTTGCTGCGATATCACTATTATAAGCATCCGGAAGAAAATTGCAATAGCCAATTTCCACACAAAACAAAGTTTCAGCCCTCCCATTTCTGAGAAAAACGAAGAAAATAAAGTAGTACTTCTGGTTTTTGCCTTATTTTTGTGTTTCATTGGCGTACACCGCAAAATCTTTTTCTTGTATCCAAAAAGACAGATGTATTTATTTCACGTACAGACCGTCCGCCAAAAGGGCGCAAAAAAAGCCCAGGCCGGACGTGCAGAACGTCCGGCCTGGACCAAAGGCGGGAAATTTCCCGGAATACTTAATACAGCTTTGCGCCGGCGGGGATGTGATCATCCACCATCAGCAGATGGAGGCGCTCCTGGCCTTCCTCGTGATGGACGGCGCTGATCAGCATGCCGCAGGAGTCAATGCCCATCATCTTGCGGGCGGGCAGGTTGGTGATGGCGATGCAGGTCTTGCCCACCAGCTCTTCGGGCTCATAGTAGGCGTGGATGCCGCTGAGGATCACACGGTCCACCCCGCTGCCGTCGTCCAGAACGAACTGGAGCAGCTTCTTGCTCTTGGGCACAGCCGAGCACTCCTTGATCTTGACGGCGCGGAAATCGCTCTTGGAGAAGGTCTCGAAGTCCACCAGATCCTGGAACAGAGGCTCGATCTCCACCTTGGAGAAGTCGATGGGCTCTGCCTGGACGGGGGCCGCGGGAGCGGCTGCCGAAGCAGTCTCAGCCGGAGCGGCCTCCGCAGCGGGGGCCTCCTCCTTCTTGGGAGCGTCCAGCGGCTTCATGGTGGGGAACAGCAGCACGTCGCGGATGGAGGCCGAATCGGTCAGCAGCATGACCAGACGGTCGAAGCCGAAGCCCAGGCCGCCCGTGGGGGGCAGGCCGTACTCCAGAGCGTTGACGTAGTCGTAGTCCACCTGTGCCTTGCAGCCCGGCTCCAGCGACTTGCGCTCGGCCACCTGGCGCTCAAAGCGCTCCTTCTGGTCGATGGGATCGTTCAGCTCGCTGAAGGCATTGCCGAACTCGGTGCAGTTGATGAAGTACTCAAACCGCTCGGTGAAGGCGGGCTCGCTGGGCTTGCGCTTGGCCAGGGGGCTGATCTCCACCGGGTAATCGTAGATGAAGGTGGGCTGGATCAGCTTATCCTCCACGAAGGCGTCAAAGAAGGCGGCCAGAATGGAGCCGCGGGTGGGCACCTCGGGCAGGTCCACATTGTGGGCGCGGGCGGCCACGATGGCGTCGGCGTCCGACTTCCAGTCGTAGTAATCCACGCCGGAATACTTCTTGACGGCCTCCACCATGGTCAGGCGCTCCCAGTGGCTCATGTCGATCTGGTTGCCCTGATAGGGAATCACCAGGCTGCCGCAGATCTTCTGGGCCAGGCGCTTGTACAGCTCCTCCACCAGATCCATCATGCCGTGGTAGTCGGTGAAAGCCTGGTACAGCTCCACGCTGGTGAACTCGGGGTTGTGCTTGGGGTCCATGCCCTCGTTGCGGAAGATGCGGCCCACTTCGTACACACGGTCGATGCCGCCCACCACCAGCCGCTTGAGGTACAGCTCGGTCTCGATGCGCAGCACCATGTCCATGTTCAGGGTGTTGTGATGGGTGATGAAGGGACGGGCCGATGCGCCGATCTCAAAGGGGGTCAGGATGGGGGTGTCCACTTCCAGGAAGCCCCGCTCATCCAGGTAAGCCCGGATTTCCCGCAGGATCTGGCTGCGCTTGACAAAGGTATCCTTCACCTCGGGGTTGGCGATCAGGTCCACATAGCGCTGACGGTACCGCATCTCGGTGTCGGTCAGGCCGTGGAACTTCTCGGGCAGGGGCCGCAGGCTCTTGGCCAGCAGGGTCAGCTCCAGGGCCCGGACGCTCAGCTCGCCGGTCTTGGTGCGGAACACCTCGCCCTTGACGCCGATGATGTCGCCCACGTCCAGCTTCTTGAAGGCGGCGTAAGCCTCCTCCCCCAGCTCGTCCCGGCGGACGTAGAGCTGGATGTCGCCCTTGTCATCCCGCAGGTGGGCAAAGCTGGCCTTGCCCATGACGCGCTTGGACATCATGCGGCCGGCCAGGGCCACGGTGCGGCCGGCGTCGGTCTCATTGGGCAGGTCCGCAAACTCGGCCTTCAGATCGGCCGAGTAGGCGTCCTGGGGAAACTTGGTGATTTCAAAGGGGTCGCTGCCGGCGGCCCGCAGGTCGGCCAGCTTCTGACGGCGGACAAGCACCTGCTCGCTGTCCGCAGCAGCCCCGGTGCCGTTCTTGATTTCTTCCATTCCTACCTCCTGTACCGGCTTAACCCTTGCTGTGGGTGATGGCCAGCACCTTGCACACTACAGTATGGCCCGCGGGCAGCAGAACCTCGGCTTCTTCGCCCACAGCCTTGCCCAGCAGGGCATGGCCCACCGGGCTCTCGTCGCTGATCTTGCCGTTGAGGGGGTCTGCCTCGGTGCGGCCGACGATGTCGTACTCTTCCGGCTCCTCGTCCTCCATCTGGATGGTGACGTGGGTGCCCACCGAGACAGAATCCACGCTCAGCTCGCTCTCGTCGATGACGCGGGCGTTCTTAATCATCTGCTCCAGCTCGGTGATGCGGTTCTCCACCAGGCCCTGGGTGTTTTTGGCCTCGTCGTACTCACTGTTCTCGGACAGGTCGCCGTGGCTGCGGGCTTCCTTGATTTCCTCGGCCAGCTCCTTGCGGCGTACCGTCTTGAGGTATTCCAGTTCTTCCTGTACGGCCTTGAGGCCGGCAGCAGACATTACGATTTCCTGTGCCATGGATCTGAATCTCTCCTTATGCTCGAAATATGCCCGCGGGGCTCTGGGCGCCGCGAGCTGAGGGCTGTTTTTCGGGGTGCAGCGGCGCCCGGGCGGGCCGGCCGGCACTCTAACCTCTCCATTATAATAGCAACCCTGCGGGATGTCAACCAAAACACATCGCAGATACGGTACAAAAAAGACCCCGCCGGCAGAGGGAATTGCCGACAGGGTCTGGTGGATGTCACAATATGGGTTCAGAACAAGGCTCAGTCGTCGCTGCTCTCGTCCAGGTTGCCCAGTTTGCGGGCCTGCTCCACCACCGAGGACACCAGGTTCTCGGGCAGGATCTCATAGCGGGCGAACTCGCGGGTAAACCAGCCGCGGCCCTGGGTGGTCTGACGGATGAAGGTGGTCAGGGTGGTGATTTCGGACAGGGGGATCTCGGCGATGATGGTCTGGAGGCCGTCTTCATCCGGCTCCATGCCCAGCACGCGGCCGCGGCGCTTGGTCACATCGCCCATCACGTCGCCGGTGTTGTCGTTGGGGACGTGGGTGCGGACGGTGTAGATGGGCTCCAGGATGACGGGGCCTGCCTCGGGCATGGCGGCCTTGTAAGCCAGCTTGGCGGCCATGATGAAGGCCATTTCCGAGCTGTCCACCGGGTGATAGCTGCCGTCCAGCAGGGTGGCCTTCAGGCCCACCACCGGGTAGCCGGCCAGGATGCCCTTTTCGGCGGCCAGGCGGACGCCCTTCTCAACTGCCGGGAAGAAGTTCTTGGGCACGCTGCCGCCGAAGACATTCTCCTCAAAGAGGATGGCCTCGCCGTCGCAGGGCTCGAACTTGATGATAACGTCGCCGAACTGGCCGTGGCCGCCGGTCTGCTTCTTGTGGCGGCCCTGCTTCTGGACCGGCTTGCGGATGGACTCACGGTAAGCGATCCGGGGAGCCTCCAGGCCGATCTCGACGCCGAACTTGTTCTTCATCTTGGCCTTGACCACATCCAGATGCTGCTCGCCCAGGCCGCCGATGATCTGCTGATGGGTCTCGGCGTTGTTCTCGTAGCTCAGGGTGGGATCTTCTTCCATCAGACGGGCCAGAGCGCTGCTGATCTTGCCCTCGTCGCCCTTCTTGGCCACGGTGACGGCCATGAAGAAGCTGGGCTGCGGGAAGACCGGTGCGTCCAGGCTGACCACGCGGGAGGGATCGCAGAGGGTGTCGCCGGTGCGGGCGCTCACCATCTTGGCCACCGCGCCGATGTCGCCGGCGCAGATTTCGTCGGTATCAATCTGCTTTTTGCCGCAGATGAACATGGGCTTGCCCAGTTTTTCGGTGTCGCCGGTGCGGGCGTTCACCAGGCTCATGCCGGCGGTCACGCGGCCGCTGACCACGCGCAGATAGCTCATCTTGCCCACGAACGGGTCGGCCACCGTCTTAAAGACATAGGCGGCGGTGGGCTCGTCGGCCTTGCAGTGGAGCTCCACCATCTCGCCGTCGGCGTTCTCGGCAGGGATGCCCTCGGCGTGGGCCGGGCTGGGCAGCAGCTTCTCCATGTTGAACAGCAGCATATCCAGCGCCTGCATATTGACGGCGCTGCCGCAGAACACAGGGGTAATCAGGCCGTCCTTGACGCCCTTGCGCATGCCTTCCACGATTTCCTCGGTGGTGAAGGGCTCGCCGCCGAAGAACTTCTCCATCAGCTCGTCGTCGGTCTCGGCGATGGCCTCGCTCATGGCCTCGATCAGGCCCTGGAACCGGTGGCCGATGTCGGGCAGATCCACCTGGATCTGTTTGCCGCTCTCATACTTGAATGCCTTCTGGCTGAACAGGTTGATGTACACGCTGGTGCCGTCATCCAGACGGGCAGGCACCACGCAGGGGCAGATGCTGGAGCCGAACTTGATCTTCAGGTCCTCCAGAATCTGGAAGTAGTTGGAGTGCTCCAGATCCGACTTGGAGACAAAGACCATGGTGGCCTTGTTGTTCTTGCGGGCCAGCTGGAATGCCTTCTCGGCGCCCACGGTGACGCCGCTGCGGCCCGACACGCAGACCAGGACGCTCTCGGCGGCCCGGATGCCCTCGTACTCGCCGGCCTCGAAGTCAAACAGGCCCGGCGCGTCGATCAGGTTGTACTTGATGCCGCCGAACTCCACCGGAACCACCGATGCCGACAGGCTGGCTCTGCGCTTTGACTCCTCGGGGTCAAAGTCGGAGATGGTGGTGCCGTCTTCCACGCGGCCCATCCGCTCGGAAGCGCCCGAAAAATAGACCAGTGCCTCAGTCAGCGTCGTCTTGCCGCTGCCGGCATGGCCTGCAATCAAGATATTGCGGATATTGTTGCTTGCGTATTTCATAACGGTCTTCCCTCATTTCCGCCTGGCGGGACTTCTCTCCGCTTTTGTGGCATATTTTACAAAGATAATACCACAACTCTCCCGGAATTTAAATCATTTGTCCCGCATTTGGCCTCCAAAGTTCCCGGGTTGGTTTTGTGCATTTTGTCAGCGGGCTGATTGCCGATTGTTTTTTAAACGCTGTTACGGTATAATGTCTTTACCAATTCCAGGGCCTTTCAGGCCCTGAACCGCCCCGCCGGGCCGGTTTCAGGGCTGCCTGTTGAGACAGGCGGGGCTTTTGCGAAAAAATTTTGCCGCCGAAATTGTGCGGAACGACGAAAACTTTGACCGGAAAGGAGTTTACGGCAGGGCGCCCGACTCCCCTGCGCCCCGCCCGTACCATTGCTATGAAACGCAGCGACTACATCAACTGGGACGAATATTTTATGGGCATCGCCATGCTCAGCGCCATGCGCTCCAAGGACCCCAACAGCCAGGTGGGGGCCTGCATCGTCAGCCCCGAGAACAAAATCCTCTCTCTGGGCTACAACGGCATGCCCACCGGCTGCGACGACGACGCCATGCCCTGGGACCGGGAGGGCGCTCCCCTGGAGACCAAATACATGTATGTCTGCCACGCTGAGCTCAACGCCATCCTCAACAGCGCCCACAACAACCTCAAGGGCGCCCGGATTTACGTCACCCTGTTCCCCTGCAACGAGTGCACCAAGGCCATCATTCAGTCGGGCATCAAGGAGCTGGTGTATTACGGCGACAAGTACCACGACAGCGATTCCAGCATCGCGGCCCGGTTCATGCTCCAGAAGGCCGGGGTCCGTGTGACCCCCTACCGTGCCACCGGCCGGGAGGTCACCTTCACACTTTGAGAAACCCCGCTTGACACAGGCCCGGTCTGCGTCGTATAATGAAATGCATATTTATCCAATAATTTTCATTAAATGCAGCATATATGCAGAAAGGGGACTTTCCTGTGAATTTGAAAGGACGCAGCTTTTTGAAACTGCTGGACTATACCCCCGCCGAGATCGGCGGTCTGATTGACCTGGCGGCCGACCTGAAGGCCAAAAAGAAGGCCGGCATCCCCCACGACACCCTGCGCGGGAAAAACATCGCCCTGATTTTTGAAAAGACCTCCACCCGCACCCGGTGCAGCTTTGAGGTGGCGGCCCACGATCTGGGCATGCAGGTGACCTATCTGGACCCCCAGGGCAGTCAGATCGGGAAAAAGGAGTCCATCGCCGACACCGCCCAGGTGCTGGGCCGGATGTTTGACGGCATCGAGTACCGGGGCTATGGTCAGGAGATCGTGGAGGAGCTGGCCCATTACGCCGGGGTTCCGGTGTGGAACGGCCTGACCAATGAGTTCCACCCCACCCAGATTCTGGCCGACTTTTTGACCATCCGGGAGCACTTCGGCAAGCTGGAAGGGATCAACTTTGTCTACTTCGGGGATGCCCGCTACAACATGGGCAACAGCCTGATGGTGGGCTGCGCCAAGATGGGCCTCCACTTCACCGCCTGCGCCCCCAAGAAGTACTGGCCCGACCCCGACCTGGTGGCTCAGTGCCAGGCGGTGGCCGCCGAGACCGGCGCCACCATCCGCTTTGAGGAGGACCCCATGAAGGCCGCGCAGGGTGCCGACGTCCTGTACACCGACGTGTGGGTGTCCATGGGTGAGCCGGTGGAAGTCTGGGCCGAGCGGATCGCCGACCTGGCCCCCTACCAGATCAATGCCCAGCTGATGGCTGCCGCAGGCCCCCAGGCGGTGTTCATGCACTGCCTGCCCGCCTTCCATGACCACAAGACCACCGTGGGCAAGGAGATGGGCGAGCGGTTCGGCCGGGATGCCATGGAAGTCACCGACGAGGTGTTCCAGAGCCCCCAGAGCATCGTCTTTGACGAGGCCGAAAACCGGATGCACACCATCAAGGCGGTCATGGCCGCCACCCTGGGCTACCAGGAAGCTTAAACAAAACAGCAAAGGCCGCAGCGTTTTTGGGCTGCGGCCTTCTTGTTGTATTATAATAATGAAAGAGATTCACTTTTTGGCCTAAAAAGGCGCGCAAGTTTCAGCTTTCAGCGGCCAATGAGTCCGGCCTGCAGGAGCCGTGCCCGGATGGGGCTGCCCACGGCCGAGGACAAGATTACCTTGACCAGGTCAAAGGGAATGAAGGGCAGCACGCAGACCCCCAGAGCATAGGGCAGGGTGCAGCCCATCTGAACGATGAACCAGGCGGTGCCGAAGGCATAGCTGACGGCGATGCCGGCGATCATCCCCAGGCTGGACCAGACGGGGCGGCCATGGCTGCGTTCCACCACCCAGCCGCCGATGGCGGCCTGGGCCACAAAGCCGATCAGATAACCGCCGGTGGGGCCCAGCAGCTTGGCCAGACCCCCGCCGTAGCCCGAAAAGACCGGCAGGCCCACCGCGCCCAGCATCAGGTAGACCGCCACGCTGGCGGCGCCCAGCCGGGGGCCCAGCATCCAGGCGGCCAGGCAGACCACCAGGTTGGTCAGGGAGATGGGAATGGCCCCGATGGGCACCGACAGGGGGCCCAGAATGCACATCACGGCGGCCATCAGGGCCGTGACGGTCAGGTGCGAAGCGGTTTGTTTTTTATCTTTCAGCGTCATGAACAGTCCTTCCTTTCTGTTTCCAGTATAAAAAATGCGAAGGAAAAGGTCAAATGCAAAATTGTGAAAAAGGAGCGTGGTTCGATGGGCGGCGGAAAAGTAACCCGGCCCGACTTCGGGCTGGGGCAGCCCGACCCGGGGCATCCCATGACAGAATTCTATACCCTTGTGCTGGAGGGGCTGGAACAGGCCGAGAGCTTTGCTCTGCCCGGCCTGTACGCCCGGTTTGACCCGCCGGCCTGGCCCATCGAGGCTCACGAGGCCCGGGACTGGTGCAGCCTGTCTCCCGTTCCCCGGGAAGGTTTCACCCAGATTGTGCCGCCGGGGCGGCTGCGGGTGCTCTACAGCGAATTGCGGTGCACCGCCGCCGGGGCGCCCTCGGCTCTGGTGCTCACCCAGGAGGGCACCCGGACCAGCTGCGCCCTGCGGCTGCTGCCGCCCTTCCTCTGGCCCTCGGAGGAAGAAACCCCGGCCTGGCCCGACTGTGCCATGGCCCTGACCCTGACGTTAGGGCCCCGGGCGGTGGATCTGGCCGACGCCAATCCCGCCGCTCTGGCCCGTCAGCTCATCGAGAACCCCGAGGGCAAGGCCTGGGTACAGCATCCCAAGCTGGACCGCTGGCTGGAAGCCCAGGGCGCCCGCTGGCAGAAGCTGTGGCGGTAACCCTTTACTGGGCCGAGGCAGCCCGGAGCATCCGCTCCAGTTCCATGGCCGCCACGCTCAGGGGGCGGCTCTTGTCCTTCACCAGGCTGATGTACCGGACCGGGGGCGGGGTCTGGAGCTCCAGCTGGACCACATCCTTTTTGGCCAGGGCCTCCCGGGCAAAGTCCTCGGGGACGAAGGCCACCCCCAGCCCATAGCAGACCAGAGGCAGAATCTGGTCGGTGGTGGCGGTCTGGACGTCCGGCTCCAGCATGGCCCCGTGTTCTGCGAACAGCTGGGCATAAAAGGCATAGGTGGAGCTGTCATGCCCCAGGGAAATCAGGGGCAGCCCGGCGATATCCTCATAGGTGAGGCGCCGGCCCGCCAGATAGCCATATTCCGGCCCCGCCACCAATAAGTCGTGGAACGGCCGCAGCCGCTGTTCAGTGAGGGGGGCGGTGAGCTCCCCGCAGGGGGTGCCCACCACCGCCAGCTCCACCAGGCCCGACCGCAGCGCCGCGATGGCCTGGGGGGTGGAATGGTTGGTGATCTGAAGCCTGACCCCCGGATACCGCCGCTTGAAATCCCGCAGCACCGGCAGCAGCAGCCCGTGAAGGGCTGTCTCGCTGGCGCCAATGGCAATCTGGCCGCTGTGCAGGCTCCGCCGGCTGGCCAGCTCATATTCGGCGGCCTGCAGCTGTTCCTGCATCACCTGGACGTGGGCGTACAGCCTCTCCCCCTCCGGGGTCAGAGTCACCCCCCGGTGGCTTCGCTCAAACAGGCGGCACCCCAGCTCCTGTTCCAGCAGGTTGATGGTGCGGGTGATGTTGGGCTGGCTGCCATGCAGCGCCGCGGCGGCCTGGGTGAAGCTGCTGTATTTGGCTACGTAATAGAAAATCCGATAGTAGTCATACGGTACCGACATGAGCGCGCATCCTTTCATATCATGTGGATATGGTTTTTATATAAAACATATATTTTACATATGCTCTCCAAAAAAGTATACTATCTTTCGGTAGAAATTACAACAGCTCTGTCTGTGCAGCATCTGTAAGGAGGAATATCTGTGAATAAGGATTTGACGGTGGGCAAGCCGTCCACTGTGTTGTGGCAGTTTTGCCTTCCCATGTTTGGCAGCATCGTCTTTCAGCAGCTTTACAATATTGCCGACAGCCTGGTGGCAGGCAAATTCGTCGGCGAGGACGCCCTGGCGGCCGTAGGCAACAGCTATGAGATCACCCTGATCTTCATCGCCTTCGCCTTTGGCTGCAACATCGGCTGTTCCGTCATCGTGTCCCGGTTCTTCGGCGCAAAGCAGTACGAGGACATGAAAACTGCCGTCACCACTTCCCTGATCGGCTGCGCCGTCCTGGTGGCCGCCCTGATGGCGGTGGGCCTGTTCGGCTGCGACGCCCTGCTGGAGCTCATCAACACCCCGGAGGAAATCCTGGCCGACTCGGCCCTGTATCTGGACATCTACGTCCTGGGCCTGCCCTTCATGTTCTTCTACAACGTGGCCACCGGCACCTTCTCGGCCCTGGGCGACAGCAAGACCCCCTTCCTGTTCCTGGCGGCTTCCTCCACCAGCAACATCTTCATGGACATCCTGTTCGTCACCGCCTTCCACATGGGTGTGGCCGGCGTGGCCTGGGCCACCTTCCTGTGCCAGGGCGTCAGCTGCATCCTGGCCATGTGGGTGGTGGCCAAGCGGATGATGGGCATTCACACCGAAACCAAGCCCGCCCTGTTCTCCTGGAGCATGCTGGGCAAGATCTCGGTCATCGCCATCCCCAGCATCCTGCAGCAGAGCTTCATCTCGGTGGGCAACATTGTGATTCAGAGCGTGGTCAACAGCTTCGGCGCCAGCGTCATCGCCGGCTACTCCGCTTCGGTCAAGCTGAACAACCTGGTCATCACCTCCTTCACCACCCTGGCCAACGGCATCTCCAACTACACCTCCCAGAACCTGGGCGCCGGCAAACCCGACCGGATGCGCCAGGGCTATCTGGCCGGCATCAAGCTGGTGTGGGCCCTCTGCGTGCCCCT
Source organism: Faecalibacterium sp. An77 (assembly GCF_002161315.1). NCBI lineage: Bacteria > Bacillati > Bacillota > Clostridia > Eubacteriales > Oscillospiraceae > Faecalibacterium > Faecalibacterium sp. An77. The sequence continues at coordinate 29,704 of NZ_NFHK01000019.1, read as the reverse complement.
GGCCGGCCTGTACTTCTTCGCCGGACGCCAGCTGCTGTTCCTGTTCATGAATGAGCCCACCGGCACCGCCATCGACACCGGCATCCTGTTTTTGCGGATCGTGGCACCCTTCTACTTCCTGGTGTCGGTCAAGCTGGTGTCGGACGGCGTGCTCCGCGGCTGCGCCCTGATGGTCCAGTTCATGATCTCCACCTTTGCCGACCTGATCCTCCGTGTGGCCCTGGCCATCGGCCTGTCCGCCACCGCTCTGGGCTCGGACGGCATCTGGCTGTCCTGGCCCATCGGCTGGACCGTGGGCACCGCCCTGTCCCTGTTCTTCTGCCTGCGGGTTATGAACAAGGCCAAGCAGACCCAGCCCGACGCCGCTGCACAGGCAGCCGTCCTTTCCAGCGAAAATATCTGATCCCCTCCGCCCTGGCAGGATCTTCCATCCATGGGATTTGCAGGTGAAATTTGTTAAAGTTCACAATAAAAAAGTCTCATGTATTAAGAAACTATGTCGGGTTTGTGACTTGCGGCGGGCGCTTCAGTTGATTATACTAGAACAAAGCAAGGGAGCTTCAATGGGAGAAGGGGCTCCCTTGTTTGTTCATTTTCAACTGAATGTTATGAAGCAAGCAAGAAAGAGGGATAATATCATGAAAACGAGCATTTCCCGCCGTCAGTTCCTGGCTGCTGTGGGCGCTGCCGCCGCTGTGAGCGCCCTGAGCGCCTGCGGTTCCTCGTCCAGCAGCTCCACTGCTGCATCCGGCGCAGCTTCCGGCTCCGCCTCCGCTTCGGGCGATACCATCAAGGTGGGCCTGCTGGCCCCCCTGACCGGCGACGTGTCGGTCTACGGCATTGCCGTTGCCAACGGCGCCAACCTGTACATCAAGCAGCTGAACGAGGCCGGCGGCATCAACGGCAAGCAGGTCGAGGTTGTTGAGATGGACGAGCAGGGCGACGCCACCCAGGCCGTCACCTGCTTCACCCAGATGGTGGACCAGGGCATCACCGCTCTGATCGGCGACGTCACCACCACCCCCACCCTGGCTGTCGTGGCTGAGACCCAGGACTACAACATGCCCATGGTCACCGCTTCCGCCACCGCCGAGGCTGTCACCTACGACGCTGAGACCGATACCGTCTACAGCAACGTGTTCCGCACCACCTTCACCGACCCGTTCCAGGGCATCAAGATGGCCGACTACGCCACCGACAAGCTGGGCTACGCCCGTGCTGCCGTCATCTATCAGCTGGGCGCCGACTACAACGAGGGCCTGGCCACCAACTTTGAGTCCGAGTTCGCAGCCAACGGCGGCGAGATCGTGGCCTCCGAGACCTACTCGGCCGGCGACGTGGACTTCCGCACCCAGCTGACCACCATCCTGGCAGCCAACCCCGACGTGGTCTACTGCCCCAACTACTATGAGGATGTGGGCCAGATCCTGTCCCAGGCCACCGACGTGGGCCTGACCGTTCCCTTCCTGGGCGGCGACGGCTGGGACGGCGTCACTCAGTACGCCACCGCAGAGCAGCTGGACGGCTGCTACTTCTGCGCCAACTACGCCACCGGTTCCAACCCCGACTTCGAGAGCGCTTACGAGGCCGAGTACGGCGAGAGCTATCCCAACGGTTTCTCTCCCCTGGGCTACGACGCAGCTCTGACCGTCTGCGGCGGCCTGCAGGCTGCTGAGGACGCCGGCCTGGAGCCCGGTACCGACGAGTACAAGCAGGCTGTCATCGACGGCATCAAGAACGGTTCCTTCGAGGGCGTCACCGGCTCCTTCACTTTTGACGAGTACAACAACCCCGTCAAGACTGCCGCCATCCTGACCTTCGAGAACGGCGAGGCCGTCTTCGTCGAGCAGTACTAATCGGCGTCAAAAGGGCCCGTCCGCCGGGCCTGCGCGCAGCGTTTGCCTGTGCGTCTTATCTTGTTTTTATTGCGGAATACTGCGGAGCAATAAAAAACGTATAGTGCGGAGACCGCTCGAACAGGAAATGCTCGGATGGTCTCCGCTTTTTCATATCCGCCGGATTCCGAGCGTATCATGTCAAAAAGAAAGGAACTGCAACGATGACAGTGTTTTTTAGCCAGCTGATCAACGGCCTTTCGCTGGGCAGCATCTACGCACTGATCGCCCTGGGCTACAGCATGGTGTACGGCATCATCCTGCTGCTGAACTTCGCCCACGGCGACATCATCATGGTGGGCGCCTACATGTCCTGGTTCGTGATGAACCAGCTGGGCCTGGGTCCTGTGACCGCGGTCTGCGCCTCCATCATCACCTGTACCCTGCTGGGCGTGGTGATTGAAAAAATCGCCTACACTCCCCTGCGCTCCGCGCCCCGCCTGTCCCTGCTGATTACCGCCATCGGCGTCTCCTTCTTCCTGGAGTACACCGCTGAGCTGCTGCTGGGTTCGGGCGCCAAGGTCATCCCCTCCTACTTCACCAACCAGGTGTACCGTCTGGGCAGCGTCAACCTGAGCCTCACCACCATCCTGACCCTGGGTGTCATGGTGGTGTCCATGATCGTGCTGACCCTGCTGGTCCAGCGGACCAAGCTGGGCAAGGCCATGCGGGCCGTCTCGGAGGACATGGACGCCGCCCGCCTGATGGGCGTCAACGTCAACAGCACCATTTCCTTCACCTTTGCGGTGGGCTCGGCCCTGGCGGGCATCGGCTCGGTGCTGTACTGCTGCAGCTATCCCCAGGCTACCCCCACCATGGGCTCCATGCTGGGCCTGAAAGCCTTTGTCGCCGCCGTTCTGGGCGGCATCGGCTCCATCCCCGGCGCCATGATCGGCGGCCTGGCCATCGGCGTGTGTGAGAGCATGGTCTCGGCCATCGGCCTGTCGGCCTGGCGCGACGCTGTCACCTTTGCGATCCTGATTGTCGTGCTGCTGGTCAAACCCACCGGCATCCTGGGCCGCAAGGTACAGGAAAAGGTTTAAGGAGGGTTGGACTGTGAGCAAATCGAAATACCGCGCACTGAAAATGCCGGTGCGCTACCTCATCAATACGGTCCTGGTGGTGCTGCTCTTTGTGGGTCTGCAGCTGCTGAGCCAGAACGTCCTGAGCACCTACCAGAACAAGGTCCTGCTGCTGGTGGGCATCAACATTATCCTGGCGGTGTCCCTGAACGTGGCCACCGGCTACCTGGGCCAGCTGCCTCTGGGCCACGCCGGCTTTATGGCGGTGGGCGCCTACACCAGCGCCCTGTTCACCAAATACAGCACCCTGCCTGAGCCCGTGGCCTTTGCCGCCGGCCTGATCCTGGGCGCTGCCGTGGCCTGCCTGTTCGGCGTCCTGATCGGCATTCCCGCCCTGCGCCTGAGCGGCGACTATCTGGCCATCCTGACCCTGGGCTTCGGCGAAATCATCCGCATCACCCTCAACAACATCGACAACGTGCTGGGCTTTTCCCTGTTCTACGGCGCCAAGGGTCTGAAGAACATCCCCAAGTATTCCGACCTGCTGTCGGTGTTCCTCTGCGTGGTGCTGACCTGCTTCTTCATCCACACCATGCTCAAGAGCCGCCACGGCCGCGCCGTCCTGGCCATCCGGGACAACGAAATCGCTGCCGAGAGCTGCGGCATCCAGACCACCTACTATAAAGTCATGGCCTTCTCCTTCTCGGCAGCCTTTGCCGGCCTGGCGGGCGGCCTGTACGCCGGCTATCTGGGCGTTCTGGACCCATCCGGCTTCGACTTCATGAAGTCCATCGAGATTCTGGTCATGGTGGTTCTGGGCGGCATGGGCTCCATGCTGGGCTCCATCCTGTCGGCCACCGTCCTGACCATCCTGCCCGAGGCTCTGCGCAGCTTCTCCGATTACCGGATGGTGCTGTACTCGGTGGTGCTGATCTTTATGATGATCTTCCGTCCGGGCGGACTGCTGGGCAGCTACGACTTCTCTCTGAGCCGCCTCATCAGCAAGGCCCTCAGTTTCGGCAGCGCGAAGGAGGCACACCATGAGTGAGTTTAAGACCAGCCTGCACAGCATCCCGTCGGGCGGCTTCCTGACCGAACGCGACAAGGACAAGCGCCCGGTGCTGGACGTCCGTGGTCTGGGCATTGATTTCGGCGGCCTGACCGCCGTGGACGACTTCAACCTGATGATCGGCCGCAACGAGATCACCGGTCTGATCGGCCCCAACGGCGCCGGCAAGACCACCGTGTTCAACCTGCTGACCAACGTCTATCAGCCCAGCCGCGGCTCCATCCTGCTGGACGGCATGCCCACCGCCGGCAAAAAGACCTATCAGGTCAACCGGATGGGCGTGGCCCGCACCTTCCAGAACATCCGCCTGTTCAAAGACCTGGCGGTCATTGACAACGTCAAGGTGGGCCTGCATCAGTCCATGAACTACCGTCTGCCGGAGGCCTTGCTCCGCCTGCCCAGCTACTGGAAGCAGGAAAAGCGGACCACCGACGAGGCCATCGAGCTGCTGAACATCTTCCATATGGCCGATCTGGCGGGCAAGCAGGCGGGCAGCCTGCCCTACGGCGCCCAGCGGCGTCTGGAGATCATCCGCGCCCTGGCCACCCGGCCCAAACTGCTGCTGCTGGACGAGCCGGCCGCCGGCATGAACCCCTCCGAGACCGCCGAGCTGATGGAAGTCATCCGCCGGATTCGGGACGAGTTCGACATCGCCATTCTGCTGATCGAGCACGACATGAACCTGGTCATGGGCATCTGCGAGGGCATCGCCGTGCTGAACTTCGGCCGTGTCATCGCCAAGGGCACCCCCGACGAGATCCGCGAGAATCCCCAGGTCATCGAAGCATACCTTGGCAAGAAGGAGGGCTGATCCATGGCACAGACTATGCTGAACGTTGAGGGCATCAACGTCTACTACGGCGCCATCCACGCCATCAAGGACATCTCCTTCCACGTGGACGAGGGCGAGATCGTGACCCTGATCGGCGCCAACGGCGCCGGCAAATCCACCAACCTGAAAACCATCTCGGGCCTGCTGCACAGCAAGACCGGTTCCATCACCTACAAGGGGCAGAACATCTCGGGGATGCGCGCCCACAAGATCGTCCAGGCGGGCCTGGCTCAGGTTCCCGAGGGACGGCGGGTGTTCCTGCACATGTCGGTGGAGGAAAACCTGGAGATGGGCGGCTACACCCAGGACCGCAGCACCATTGCGCCCAACATGGAGAAGGTCTTTACCCTGTTCCCCCGTCTGAAGGAGCGCCGCCGCCAGATGGCCGGCACCCTGTCGGGCGGTGAGCAGCAGATGCTGGCCATGGGCCGCGCCCTGATGAGCAACGCATCCATGCTGATGCTGGACGAGCCCTCCATGGGTCTGTCCCCTCTGATGGTGCAGGAAATCTTCGACATCATCCAGAACGTCCACAAGGAGGGCATGACCATCCTGCTGGTGGAGCAGAACGCTCAGATGGCCCTGTCCATTGCGGACCGCGCCTACGTTCTGGAGACCGGCCGCATCGTCATGGAGGGCACCGGCGCCGAGCTCCTCACCAACGAAAAAGTTCAGACCGCATACCTGGGCGGCTAACCTACTTTTCTGGAAGAAAAGTAGGCAAAGGCAGCTTTGGTCCGGCGCGTCCTGCGGACGAAACAGCCGGGCCAAAGCTGGCGCAGCGCTCCGATTTTTGCAAGCGCCCGCCGCGGCGCGCTGCAAAAATCGGCTAAGCGCAAGAGGTTTCACTGGGTACCATACACTCTGGCCGCTCTTTATAACGTTTGTGAGGGTTGCAAACTTTGCCGCGCTCACGCTACGTCCGACCTGCGGTCGGGTACGATGCAAACTTCATCGGGTATCATTGTTTATAGTTGCGGCCTGTTGTGGCGCGAGCCGCGTCTGAGCTGCCGGGTATCCGTATCATTATTTATGGTTGCTATCGGCCTTGTCTGAGCTGCGGGGCAAAAACGGCCTGCCTTTCTGACCGGTTTCTCCCTGATTTCCGGTCCAGCCCTGTTTCTTTTGAAACTGCTTCATTCAAAATAACAAAGCCTCTGTTCTACCCTTGCGGATGGAACAGAGGCTTTTCTTTTATCCCTGCGGGGCCCTGGAAGGTCCCCGCTTTATGCTTGTCCGACTTCCTGATGCCCGGATTTCATGCAAACGATCCAAACCTGGAGAGCAAACCACCCTCTTGCTGCGTCGGCCTGCTTTTCATAAAATGCAGGTCCGGCAAAATTTCATATCGTCCCTTAAATACGGCCCAGACCTGACACAGGTGAGATAAAACCCGCATTGCTTGGAAATGAGCCCTCCGGGGAACAACAACCAGACAAGACAAAGTTTGCATCGTATCCGGGCGCAGCCCGGACGTAATGTGAGCGCGGCATGGTCTGCAACCCCCACAAACGTTCCAAAGAGCGGCCAGAGTGTATGGTACCCAGTGAAAAGGTTAGTCGTCGGAGTTGTCGAGCTTGAGGACGGCGGTGAAGGCCTCGCTGGGCAGGGAGACCGAGCCCAGCTGACGCATCTTCTTTTTGCCTTCCTTCTGCTTTTCCAGCAGCTTCTTTTTGCGGGTGATGTCGCCGCCGTAGCACTTGGCCAGCACGTCCTTGCGCATGGCCTTGACGGTTTCGCGGGCAATGACCTTGCCGCCCACCGCGGCCTGAACCGGAATCTCAAACAGGGTCCGGGGAATGTTGTCCCGCAGCTTTTCGCAGATGCGGCGGCCCTTGGCGTAGGCATTGTCACGGAATACGATCATGGACAGGGCGTCTACCGGGTCGCCCGCCAGCAGGAAGTCCAGACGCACCAGGTCGCTCTCCTGGTACTCCTTGAACTCGTAGTCGTAGCTGGCGTAGCCGCGGCTGCGGCTCTTGATGGCGTCGAAGAAATCGTAGACGATCTCGCCCAGAGGCATCACATAGTGCAGGTCCACCCGGACGTCGTCCATATACTTCATGTTGATGAGGACGCCCCGCTTCTGCTGACACAGGTCCATCAGACCGCCCACGTACTCGTTGGGGGTGTAGAGGTGGACGTCCACAAAGGGCTCCTCCTGCTTGGCGATCTGGGAGGGATCGGGGTACTCGGAGGGGTTGGAAATGACCTTTTCGGTGCCGTCGGTGAGGGTGATCCGATACTGAACGCCGGGGGTGGTGGTGACCAGGTCCAGGTCAAATTCCCGCTCCAGGCGCTCGGTGATGATCTCCATATGGAGCAGGCCCAGGAAGCCGCACCGGAAACCAAAGCCCAGCGCGGCGCTGTTTTCGGGCTCATAGGTCAGGGATGCGTCGTTGAGCTGGAGCTTTTCCAGGGCGTCCTTCAGGTCGGGATAGCGCTTGCCGTCGGCGGGATACACGCCGCAGAACACCATGGGCTTGACCTGACGGTAACCCGGCAGGGCCTCGGGGGTGGGATTGTCTGCCAGGGTGACAGTGTCGCCCACCCGGGTGTCCTGCACCGTCTTGATGCTGGCGGTGAGGTAGCCGACCTCGCCGGCCGACAGCTGGTCGCAGGGGGACAGGTTGGTGGCGCCCATATGGCCCACCTCCACCAGGGTGAACTTGGCCCCGGTGGCCATCAGCAGGATGGTATCTCCCGGCTTGACGGTGCCCTCAAAGACGCGGATGTAGACGATAACGCCCTTGTAGCTGTCGTAGACGCTGTCGAAAATCAGGGCCTTGAGGGGGGCGTCGGGGTCGCCGGTGGGGGCCGGAATGTCCGCTACCACCCGTTCCAATACCTGGTCGATGTTCAGGCCCACCTTGGCCGAAATGCGGGGCGCGTCCAGGCAGGGCAGGCCGATGACGTCCTCCACCTCCTGGGCTACCTCGTCGGGATGGGCGCTGGGCAGATCGATTTTGTTCAGCACCGGCACCAGCTCCAGGTCGTGTTCCAGCGCCATATAGGTATTGGCCAGGGTCTGGGCTTCCACGCCCTGGGTGGCGTCAATCACCAGGATGGCGCCCTCACAGGCCGCCAGGCTGCGGCTGACTTCATAGGCGAAGTCCACGTGGCCCGGGGTGTCGATGAGGTTCAGCTCATACACCTGGCCATCCTTGGCGGTATAGTGCATGGTGACGGCCCGGGCCTTGATGGTGATGCCACGCTCCCGCTCGATGTCCATGTTATCCAGAATCTGGTCGGACATGGTCCGCTCATCCACGCTCTCGGTCAGCTCGAGGATGCGGTCGGACAGGGTGGATTTGCCGTGGTCGATGTGGGCAATGATGCAGAAATTGCGGATGTTTTTGTTTGCCATGGGTTCCTCCGTGAAACGAGTGAAGGTTCAGCTGTCCAGGTGGTCGTCAACAAAGACGGCCCGGCCGTTTTCCAGGTAGACGCGGGGCACCCGGCGGGCCACCCCGCACAAAACCTCATAAGAGATGGTGCCGGTTTTTTGGGCGATGGTTTCGGCGGTGTCCCCTGCGCCGCTGCCGCCCCAGAGGATGGCCTCATCCCCATCGGCCACATGGGGCACGTTGGTGACGTCCACCAGCATCTGGTCCATGCAGACCCGGCCCAGCACCGGGCAGGGCTGGCCGTGCAGGTCCACCACGCCTTTGCCCTCACTGAGCAGCCGGGGGTAGCCGTCGGCATAGCCGGCGCAGATGGTGGCGGCCAGGGTGGGAGTCTGGGCGGTAAACCGCCGCCCGTAGCTCACCGACTGGCCGGGCTGCAGCTCCTTCACCATGCTGACCACGGTTTTCAGAGTCATGACGGGGCGCAGGTCGGGGCAGGACACCTCGGCGCTGGGGGGATAGCCATACAGAATGATGCCGGGACGGCCCATGCAGCGCTCCCGGGGCAGGCCGGCGGGCCAGTCGGGATGGAGCAGGGTTCCGGCGGAGTTGTCGCAATGGACCAGGGCCGGCTCCCGGCCGGCGGCCCGCAGGGCCTCAAAGGCCCGCACAAAGAGGGCGTGCTGTCCGGCGGTATAGGCTTCGCTGTCCTCGCCGGCCTCGTCGGCGGCGGCGAAGTGCTGGAACAGTCCGGTCATCTCCAGGCCCGGCAGGGATGCCGCCTCGGCCATTTCCCGGACGGCGGCGTCAAAGTCGGTGCGGAGGGCAAAGCCGATCCGGCCCATGCCGGTGTCGGCCTTCAGGTGGATCTGCACCTTTGCCCCCGCCTTCTGTGCCTCCTGGGACAGGGCCCGGGCATAGGCCAGCGAATAGCAGCATTGGGTGATCTGGTACTGGGCCAGAACCCGGGCGTACTGGGGCTCGGTGCGGCCCAGAATCAGGATGGGCAGCTTCTGCCCGGCCCGGCGCAGTTCCAGCGCCTCGGTCAGACGGCTCACCGCCAGCCAGGCCGCGCCCTCCTCGGCAAAGGCCTGGGCACACCGGACCGCGCCGTGGCCGTAGGCGTCGGCCTTGACCACAGCGCACAGGGGCAGGCCGCCGGCCTGCTGCCGGGTGATGCGAAAATTATGGCGCAGGGCGTCCAGGTCGATTTCGGCCCAGACGTGCCGCTCAAAAGGCTCGTTCATAGATTCTCCTCCGCCTTTCCTTTCTGCTGCGGGATTTTAAAAGAGCCCCGCCCGGTGTGCAGGGGCCGCCAGCCGTCGATCCCGCTCTCCTGCAGGGCGTGCAGGGTTTTCTGGCGGAAGGCATAGTCGGTGCGGCACCGCTCATGGACAAAATCCTTGGTCCGCTCCCGGGTGGTGGTGCCGTCGGCGGGGCAGAGGCTCTTGACGATGGGCAGTTCCTCCTCGTAGACGGCGGCCCGGACCTCGGCCTCGGTGGCCAGCAGCATGGGCCGGATCAAGGTCAAATCCCGGCGGGACAGGTAGGTCACCGGGGAAAAACACCCGATCCGCCCCTCCTGCCACAGGTTCATATAAAAGGTCTCGATGGCGTCGTCCAGATGATGGCCCAGAGCCACCTTGTTGCAGCCCAGTTCCTGGGCCGCCGTGTGGAGCGCGCCCCGGCGGAGCTTGGCGCAGAGGGCGCAGGGGTTCTTTTCCTGCCGCTCCTCAAAGATCACCGGGCCAATATCGGTGCGGCGGACCTGATACGGGATGTTGTACCGCTCCATCAGCTGGGCCAGCCGGGAATAATCCCCCGGCTGCCGGCCGAACTGGGGGTCCAGGGTAACGGCCTGAAGCTCATAGTCAAAGCCGATGTACTGCCGCAGAAGGGCCAGCCCCACCGTCAGGGCCACGCTGTCCTTGCCTCCCGAAACGCCCACCAGCACCCGGTCCCCGGGGGCCAGCATCTCATAATCCTGGACGGCCTTGCGCATCAGGCCGGTGAGGCGCTGCATTGCTTTCGGTTCACTCATGCCAGGGCCACACTTTCAATCAGATTCAACACGTCGTTGATGGATGCCAGCCGGGTCAGGGCCGAGACGTAAATCACATCCCCGCTGTCGTAGGTGATGGTGGCCAGCACCGCATAATAGGCCTGGATGTCACAGCGGACGGCCTCCACCGCGGCGCCTTCCACCTCGATGTCGATTTTCTTGGGGCTGATGACGCCGTAGTTGGCCCGCAGGTCATCCTGGCTCTTGGTCAGGAAGTCCTCATAGGTGGAGGCGTCTCCCCGCTGGAACAGCACCACCTGATACTGGTCGTTGTCGGGGTCCTCGCTGGAAGCCAGCTCCAGCACCGGGCCCAGGGTGGGGTCCTCGGTCATGCGGCAGACCGGCCATGCGGCCGACTCATAATAGACCGAGATGCCGTTTTCGGCGGTGTAGTGGGTGTCGGGGTTGGCGGGGGTGCGGCGGCTGGTCATGAACAGCAGGACGCCGTAGACGACGACGCCCACCAATATAAACGCTGCCATCCCCACCAGAAGCCGTGAGGAACGCTTCTGGGCGGCGGCCTGGCGGTCGATCTCTCTGGGCATGTGGAAAATCTCCTTTTTACTCGTGATGAACGCTGAACACAGCGTATTTTATAGTATAGCATAAAACACGGCGGATTTACAGCGCCCATGCAAAGAAAACCCCGCTTTGGCCGCGCCCCGAAAAGCAAAAATGCGACGAGAGAATTCAAGAGTATTCAAGAGAAAACAAGAGATTTTGAAAGAATGATAAATTTGAGCCGAAAAAATCAAAAAATCGTGTTGACAGGCAGCTTTTGATGGTATATACTATCATTCGCGCCCACCCGGCGCCTGAACTGTTACGAATGCTTATCAGGAGGAAATATATATGAGCACTACTCTCGTGAAGCCCGCTGAAGTCGAGCGTAAGTGGTACCTGCTCGACGCTGCCGGCAAGCCGCTGGGCCGCGTCGCTGCTGAGGCCGCCGTCCTGCTGCGCGGCAAGCAGAAAGTCGATTTCACCCCCAATGTGGACTGCGGTGACTTTGTTGTCATCATCAACTGCGATCAGGCTGTCCTGACCGGCAAGAAGGCTGAGCAGAAGTTCCACATCACCCACTCTGCCTACATCGGCGGCCTGAAGAAGGTCCAGTACAAGAAGCTGATGGCTGAGAACAGCAACCTGGCTATGACCTACGCTGTCAAGGGCATGATCCCGTCCAACACCATCGGTGCCAAGGCTCTGACCCGCCTGCACTGCTACAAGGGTGCTGAGCACGCTCACGCTGCACAGAAGCCCGAGAAGATCGAGTTCTAAGAAGGAGGCAATCGAATATGTACGAAACCAAACCTTATTTCTACGGCACTGGTCGTCGTAAGGATTCCGTTGCCCGTGTTCGCGTCTACGCCGGCACCGGCAAGATCACCATCAACGACCGTGATCTGGACAACTACTTCGGTCTGGAGACCCTGAAGCTGATTGTCCGCGCTCCGCTGGTTCTGCTGGGCGTTGAGGATAAGTTTGATGTGGTTGTCCGCGTTGCAGGCGGCGGCGTTTCCGGCCAGGCCGGCGCCATCCGTCACGGCCTGAGCCGCGCTATGCTGCAGCAGAATGAGGAGAACCGCGCTGTCCTGAAGAAGGCCGGCTACCTGACCCGCGATCCTCGTATGAAGGAGCGCAAGAAGTACGGTCTGAAGGCTGCCCGCCGCGCTCCCCAGTTCTCCAAGCGCTGATTTCAGCCCGTCCCTTTTATGCAATCAAAATCCCCGAGGCCCTGCGGCTTCGGGGATTTTTCTTTTTATGTACAGTCACCGTTTCAGCCGGTAAAAGCGCTGATTGCCCTCCTCCAGAGGGACCACGATCTGTTGTTCCGCCAGCTGGTTCAGCAGGATGCAGGCCCGGGCCCGGCTCACCCCCAGCAGGGCGGCCAGCTCGGCCGAGGAGGCCCGGGAGTAGTTGGTGAGATGTTCCACGATGGCGGCCTTCTGGACCGCGTCCTGGGCCGGCGCCGGGACCTGCAGGGCGCTGCTGACCGGCACCGTCAGCCCTGCCGACATGGACAGGGTCAGGGTGATCCGCTCCGGGTCAAACTGCTCCCGAATCACCGGAGGCGGCCAGCCCTGGGCGTTCCATACGTTGTAAATGTTGGGCAGGCCCCGGCCGGTGCCGGTGCCCACGTCGATCAGGTTGAGCATCCGGGTCAGTGCGCTGTTGCGGGGGTCCGAGATGCCCCCGCTGAGGGCCTCCGGCAGACCGATTCGGAAGCCGCCCGGGTTGATGAAGGTGACATTGTCGGGCCGCCGGGTGATTTCCACCCCCTGGCGGCTGTGAAAGTCGGCGTTGTCCAGGCAGTTGGCCAGGGCTTCCCGCAGGGCATTCCGCACCGGCTCCTGAGACAGGCCCCGGTCCAGCCGCCGGGATACTCCGCAGTAAAAGTCATAGAGGCCGCCGCTCCAGGTCCCCGAGGAGGACAGCAGGCGGCCGGTCCAGGGGCCGCCCGGGACAGCCTGTTCCCGGTAGTCCAGCTGATAGTTGGGAAACACCTGCCGGATGGCCGGTTCCCGGCCAAACATCAGCAGGCCGGCGACGGTGGGGTGCAGTTTCTGGTCTGGGCCCTGGTCCGCCGCGCCAATCCAGCGGAGAAACTCATTGTCGCTGTCCTGCTGGGAAATGTGCCCGGGCCGGCAGGCCTCCATCCGGGCCCGGTAGCGGCAGAGGCTGTTCCTGTCCAGCACATCCAGAGAGACATCCTCCAGCAGGGTCATGTCCTGGGTTTTGACGGCGGCGTCCCGCTGCATGGCCCGCACTTCTTCGGGGGTGCAGCGGTAATCCCCCTCTCCGCTCCGCCGGTAGGTGCCCCACATGGGGTCCCCCTCGATGTAGATGGGGCGGTCGGTGCGCTGGGCCCGGGGCACCCGAATCACCAGAATCCGCCCGCCGCCGGTCTCCTCGATGGACAGGCTCCCCCGGGAGAGGATGTTGGCGCTGACCCGGTTGGGGTCGTTGACGATCTCCCAGAATTCCTCTGCCAGCCGCTGGGGCGCCGGAAGTTCCAGCGCGTGGAGGGACTTGTCGGGCAGTTCCTCCACCCCCAGCAGGAGCAGACCGCCCATGGTGTTGGCAAAGGCAGAATAGGTCTCCCACAGGCTCTTGGGCAGACCGCCCATCGCCTTCTTGGCCTCGATGCGGTTGTTTTCGCGGTATTGTTCCAGATGATCCAGGTCGATCACAGGCGGGCACCTCCTTGCAGGTTGGACGGCCGTATGTTATTCTTATCATATCATAGGCCGCGGCGGGAAGCAAACGAAACCTTTGCCCGCCGGGACCAAACCGGTGTAAACGGAAGCCCTTCGGTTCATAATGAAAGATACAAAAGGAGGCAGACAAGATGTGCACCAGTATCGCGATGCAGCAGGGCGGCGGCCTGTTCGGCCGCAACCTGGACCTGGAATATTCCTTTGGGGAACAGGTGGTGGTGACGCCGCGGCGGTATCCCCTGCGGTTCCGGCGTCAGCCGCCGCTGGACCGGCATCTGGCCATGGTGGGGATGGCCCACATGGCGGATGGACATCCCCTGTATGCGGAGGCCGTCAACGAGGCGGGGCTGTATATGGCGGGGCTGTATTTCCCGGGGAATGCCTGGTACGAGCCCGAGGTGTCGCCGGAATGGGACGCCGTAGCTCCCTATGAGCTGATCCCCTGGGTGCTGGGCAGCTGCGAGACCCTGGCCCAGGCCAAAGAGAAGCTGGCCCGATTCCGGCCGCTGGGGGTGGCCTTTGCGGAGGGGCTGCCCCTGGCAGCCCTCCACTGGCACATTGCCGACAAGACCGGGGCCGCCGTGCTGGAAGCCACCCGGGACGGGGTCCATCTCTACGACGACCCGGTGGGGGTCCTCACCAACAACCCGCCCTTCCCCTTCCACCAGCTGAACCTGCGGCAGTACCAGGCCCTCACCGCCCGGCCCCCGGAAAACCATCTGGCGCCGGGGGTGGATCTGGCCCCCTTTGGCCAGGGCATGGGCGCCCTCGGCCTGCCGGGCGACGCCTCTCCGGCGTCGCGGTATGTCCGGGCCGCCTTCAGCAAGCTGAACAGCCCCGACCAAGGGGATGAGCTGACCCGGGTCACCCAGTTCTTCCACCTGCTGGACACGGTGGCCATGGTGCGGGGAACCGTCCTCACCCCCGAGGGGAAATACGACCTCACCACCTATTCCTGCTGCTGTGCCGGCGGAACCTACTATTACAAGACCTACGGCAACAGCCGGATCACAGCGGTCCGCATGGCCGGGACCGACCTGGAAAGCGACCAGCCCATGGCCTTCCCCCTGCGGGAGGCACAGGACGTAGCCTTTGAGAACTGATTCCGCAGCCAACAAACAAAACCGGCATACCCCGGGCTGACAGAGCCTCGGGAATGCCGGTTTTTCGTTTCAGACGCCTGCACTTGGGTCTGGAAATCGCACAATGGGAATCACAGGATCAGCGGGCAGAGCACCGCGGTCAGGATGCCTGCAAACACCAGCGACAGGCTGCTGACCGCCTCGGCGGTCTGGCTGATTTCGGCCGCCTTGGAGGTGCCCACCACGTGGGCTGACGTGCCAAAGGCCACGCCCTGGGCCACCGAATTCCGCAGCCGCAGAGCCTTGCACAGGGCGGGGCCCAGGATGCTTCCCAGAATGCCGGTCAGGATGATGGCGGCCGTGGTGATGGCGGGCTCGCCGCCGGCGGCCTCACTGACCACAATACCCATAGCGGTGGTGATGCTCTTGGGCATCAGAGAGACGGTCAGCACCTCATTCAGGCCGCACAGGCGGGTCAGCAGCCACACAAAACCCAGGCTGGTCAGGGTGCCGGCGGTGACGCCGGCCAGAATGGCGGGCAGATTGTGCCGCAGGCGGCTGAACTGGGCATACAGCGGGATAGCCAGGCAGACGGTGGCCGGAGTCAGCAGCCAGGAGAAGGTGGCGCAGCCTTCCTGATAAGCCTCATTGGACACGCCGGTGAGGACCAGAACCACACCGGCCAGCAGAGCGCCCACCAGAATCGGGTTGAAAATCGCCATGCGGGTTTTCTGCTGGAACATACGGCCCAGCTCATAGGCGCCAAACGTCAACAGGATCGCCAACAGCGACGATCCGGAAAGAAACTCACTCATCGGAAACCTCCTCCGCCTGGGCGGCGTTTTCGGTCTGGCTGGAAGCCTCCAGCAGGCCCTGGGTTACCAGGCCGCTGACGGCGAACACCACCACCGTCGAAAGCACAATGATGGCCAGAACTGCCGGCCAGACGCTGGCCAGCAGCGGCCAGCTGTCCATCAGGTCCACCGACGGCGCAATGAACAGCACCGGCATCAGGCCCAGCAGGAACTGACCGCAGTCCTGCACGGAACTCAGTTTCAGTTTTCCACTTTCCAGCGCTGCGAACAGAAGCACCAGGCCCCACACCGCCGCCGGGACCGGCAGCGGGACAGCCGCATGCAGCACTTCACCTGCCAGGGTGAAGCCAATAATCCACAAAAATTGACGCAGATAACGCAAAACCAATCCCCTTCTTTTCATTTTCAATATCATTGATTCTTATCATCCCACAGCCCCTCTATGGACCATGCAGCGGCTATTGTACCACAACACCCTCCCCTGTACAATGTGCAAACCATCCCATATTCTTCCCCCATTTTCACGCTTTTTTGAAAAAAAGCTTTGCAGCGGCGGCGACCGCATCCAGTGGATGAAACGGGGAGCCGCCGCTGGCGCAGCGCTCCAATTTTCGCAAGGGCATTCATGCCCGCAGAGAAAATTGGCTAAGCGCAAGAGGACTTTACTGGGTACCATACACTCTGGCCGCTCTTTATACCGTTTGTGGAGGTTGCAGGCCATGCCGCGCTCACGTTACGTCCGGCCTGCGGCCGGGTACGATGCAAACTACCTCATAGCCTGATTTTCTGACCCGCAGAAAAGCTCCATCTTGCGGTGCCCTGAATTTTCAAGCATGATGCTTGAAAATTCAGACCGCTGTATTTGCCCCGGCGGGGCTCTGGACACGGGGTGCATTCTCTATTCTGTAGGTTTTCCCCACAACAAACAATGCGAGGGCCAGCTCGTGAGAGCCGGCCCTCGCAGAGGGACCCTATCTTTCGTGACGCAAAAGTTCTTTTGTTTTGGTGCGATCAACAACAGAAGGAACATTGGTTAGACATTCCCCTTTGTCGCCACATCGGATGGGTTTATTACCCGAATCTCAGGCGGTCTCTTGCCCGAGATCCCTTACATCACCCACGGCTATGGTGCTGCCGGGATGTTATAAGTAAATTAGTTTAGACAGTAGCAGTACGGCTGATGGTCACAACCACGAAAGTGATAGTAACATCTGCAATACTATTCTCATAGGTCTTCGAACGAACGCTGATTTCACCAGTATAATGCAGATTGTAAACAAGCTGAGTGTTCAGATGATTCTGCTGCTCGTTATCCAGACCGGAGATAGAGGCACTCATATTCTGAGCAATCTGCTTCAGAGCGCTCTTTACATCAACCTTAGTGCCATCGAATGCATAAACAGCAGCGATAGTATCAGGCTCATCCAGCTCACCAGGAGTGACGGCAACAGCGTTCATAGTTCCGTTCAAAGTAGCACCATCATAAGGGAAGCCGGGCAGGAGATCCAGCTCATCATCCAGATCATTCAGCATAGGAATGAACGAGCCGCCTACAGCCGTCTGAATGCGCTGAACAGTATTGTAGTTCAGGCTCCCCAAAATGGTATTGCTATTAATAGCGCCAATAGCTTCATCTACAACCGCATCCAGAGCTGTGCTATCAGTAAAAGTAACACGCTCCTGTGCACGAGCAGTCAGTTCTGCATTGAAGACATCTGCATAGCCAGTAGAAGGCTTTTCTTCCTCACTGGAAGCACCGCCATTCTCAGTACCGTTACTGCCGCAAGCAGCCAGCATGCTGACAGCCATGACGCCAGCGAGCATCAGAGAAGCAATTTTCTTGAGTTTCATAATGAATTTTTCCTCCTTAAATGGTGTAAAAGATAGAGACCCAAAACAGGTTTCAAAGGAAGGTCCTTTCCTTTGTGTGCCTATAATATCATACCCCCCCCGGTGTCAAGACCCGATTTCAAATTTTCCCATTTTTGCTTAATTTTATATAGTTTGGAAAGGCCTATCTTGGATACAACTCCTTTTCACCCCAGGAAGGGCGGGAGAAATTTCTCTGGTGTACGAAGAATACAGGGCAGGAGATCCCGTCTTTTTCATGGTGTATCGCGGGAAACAGGGGACGTCAAATCACCCACAAACATCCCCACAAACGCAAAAAATACCCCGCCTGCCTTTTCAGACAGACGGGGTACTTGGTTTGCCTATTTATATATAGGAAGTAAAAAGTCAGGCGTTTCCGTCCCAGACCTTGCCGTCCAGGGCGACTTCCGTCAGGGTGTCCCCCTGGTAGCACAGTTTCAGGGAGAAGAAGGGCCGTTCCTCCGCCAGCAGGCGGAAAAAGATTTTGTCTCCCTCCCAGATGGGCAGGCTGGGCACCTGGTCCCGAGGCACCCATTCCAGGACGCCCTCAGCGCTGTCGCCGCAGACGGGTTCCCCTTCCCACTGGTCGGCGGTGAACAGGTGCATATACTCCCCCACCCCGTCCAGCACAAAGGTGATGATCCCCCGGTAGCGCCAGCGGGTCAGGGTGACGCCGGTTTCCTCTTTCACCTCCCGCAGGAGGCATTCCTCCGGGCTCTCGCAGGATTCAAATTTGCCGCCCACTCCAATCCATTTGTCGTGGTTGCAGTCGTTTTTCTTTTTGGTGCGGTGGAGCATCAGCCACGCTCCGTCCCGTTCCAGATAACACAGGGTTGTATTCTGTGCCAGTGCCATGGTCGTTCCCTCTCCTTTACATCTGAAATCTTTTGCAAAAAGTGCCCCGCCGGGCGTGCATGCCGACGGGGCGACGTAGGGTTTTATTGAAATGGTCAGGCCTTGCTGCCCTTGCGGCTGCGGCCCTGGCCCGACTGGTTCAGCTTCCGCACCAGGTCATCCTGCTGGCGGCGCTGCCCCGGGGTGGGCCCATGGGAATAGCTCACCTCATTGGTATGGGGAGCCGTCCGGGCGGTGATGTCGTCCACCCGCTCCAGATTCCATTCCTGGTTTCCTCCATGGACTTCCAGCCAGATCTGGGCCTGGGCGCCGTTGGAGGTATTCATCCCCACCAGGTCGATGTACTTGTTGGCCAGCACACTGCGAATCCGCGTCCGGCCGTTGCGCAGCGGTTCCAGCACCCAGCACTGGCTCAGGCCGCTGGTGCGGCTCCACTGGTGCAGCCAGGTGCCCTCCACCACGCCGTCCTGGACCAGGTCAATCATCTTGCCGGTGAACCGGTTTTGAATCCGCCAGCGCCCTTCGCCTGCGTCCACAAACCGCCACTGCTGCCACGGGTGCCCGGCATAATCCCACAGCTGAATGAATGCACCGTTGGCAGTGCTGAAGTCCTTTACTTCCAGCACCTTCCCGTTGGGTGCTTTAATCAGGTAATATTCGTTCTCTGATAAGACAACCTGCGATGCCCGTGCCATAAAATGACCGCTCCTTTCCCTGGGCACAATGCCAGTTACGTTGATACTATTATAATAGCGCAGGCCGCATCTGTCAACAAGAACAATTTTTTAAGTTATTCTTGATAATTTTTATACGCAGTGTTTGCATTTTCAGAATACGCCCGGCAGCCAGTGGGCCAGCTCCCACCCTGCCGCGAAGGAAACCGCATTGGCTCCCAGGGCATACAGCCAGGGGTGCGGCTTTTGGTTCTCGGCCCAGCGGAGCCGTTTTGCATAGACCAGGCCCTCGGTGAAAAACACCAGCAGCTCCAGCAGGCCATACACCAGCACCGTCAGCAGCGGGCCGCTGAAATAACTGCACAGGTTCAGCAAGATATTCAGGGCCAGCTGGGTCACCAGGTTTACCTTGAGGATCAGGGCCAGCTGATCCCGCCGCCGCAGGCCGAACAGCAGCCAGGCGGCTGCGGTTTCCAGGGCGATGGTCAGGGCGGCCCGCGCCAAAAGTCCCAGCACCTCCCCGGCATAGTCATAGCTGGACCGGACCGTCAAGCCCTCCCCTGCGACCGTCACGGTGAACCGGCTGTCGAAAGCATAGCGGCTCACCGGCTGGGTGCTGCACAGGTACCGGTCCTCCTCCGGCAGCCAGACTAAAATATAGAAGGTCTCGGGGGGATAATAGCTCCACACAAACCGCCCGGTCTCGGTGCAGTCGGCATAGTTCCCCAGAAAATACCACCCCTCCGGCTCCGGATAGCGGACAAAGGCATCCCAGGCCTCGGGGTCTCCCCTCCAGTCCAGATACTCCTCCTTGGCCGACCAGGGCCCATATTGGGTGACATTGCCCAGCAGGGTCGCATAGAAGCGCTGACCCTCCAGCCCCTGAAACACCACTTCCACCGAGGGCTTGGGGCCCATATCGGCAGCGGCAGGCAGGGCCGCCCCCACCGCCAGCACCACCACGGCCAGCAGCAAAGTCAGCCTGCGGGTCCAGTTTTTCCATCGTTTCATGGTATGATCCTCCTTCCGGCTGCATTCTCTCTACTGGAAATACGTTCCTGCCTTCGGTTTCATTGCCGGGCAGACCAAATTCCGTCCCTCCCGGCCGGGTGTGCCGTATTCACATTTTGTTCATATTGCGCGCACAGACCGGCCTTTTTATGGCCTGAAAGGCCCTTCTTTGTCCTCGCCGAACGGACATTTCGCGCTTTCGCTTTAGCGGCACAAAGTAAACCACTTTACCCCGAATCACTTTCATGATTACACTTTCATTCACCCGATACCTTCAATTTTTTCAGCATATCACCCCATTGACTTTACCGCTCATTTGGAGTATAGTAAAGGTGCAGAAGGGTGCGCAGCACCCTCGAGACGTAAAATCAGGGCGCGGGTTCTTCCGGCCTGAAAAATAAAAAAGGCCCTTTGCGGCCGAAAAAATTTTAGTGGAGGTTTGCACATGTTGTACTGTTACATTCTTGGTTGTGGCATCGCCTGTCTGATCTTCACCGGCATCAGCAGTATGGACACCGTTGATGTCAAGCCGGTCGAGATCGCCATCAATACCCTGCTGTGGCCTGTTGCTCTGGTCCGCCATCTGGTGCGGGCAAGCAGCCGCCGTTCCATGCAGATGCATATTGCAGCACGTTGAGTTTTGCAGAGCCAACGTTAAGACAGCTGGCCGCCGTTCCGGGTCTCCCGCCGGAGCGGCGGCCTTTTTGCGTCCAAACGCCGGGACCGTCAAAAAGATCGCAAAGGGTCTGTATTTTTTCGCTGAGTATGTTATACTGATAGAAAGTACAGCCCGGGCATCCGGGCCGACGAAAAGCGAGGTAAAAGGATCATGAAGGAATACGCATTCGGCATCGACCTGGGCGGCACCACCGCCAAAGTCGGCCTGTTCACCACCGCCGGCGCTCTGCTGGAAAAATGGGAAGTTCCCACCGACACCTCCGAGAAGGGTGTCCGCATCCTGCCCAATCTGGCCGCGGCCGTTCTGGGCAAAATGGAAGAAAAGGGCCTGACCCCCGATCAGATCGAGGGCGTGGGCATCGGCGTGCCCGGCCCTGTGCAGGATTCCAGCGTGGTGCCCATCGTCTGCGCCAACCTGGGCGGCTGGGGCCAGCAGGACGTGGCCGCCAACCTGTCCCTGCTGCTGAACGGCATGAAGGTTCTGGTGGGCAACGACGCCAACGTGGCCGCCCTGGGTGAAATCTGGATGGGCGCCGCCAAGGGCTGCCGCAGCGCCGTCATGGTGACTCTGGGCACCGGCGTGGGCGGCGGTGTCATCGTCAACGGCAAGGTCATCGACGGCGCCCACGGGGCCGGCGGCGAGATCGGCCACATCACCGTCAACAAGAACGAGACCGCTGTCTGCGGCTGCGGCAAGCACGGCTGTCTGGAACAGTATTCCAGCGCCACCGGCGTGGTCCGCTGCATGAAGAAGCTGCTGGAAGAAAACCCCGACGTTCCCTGCACCCTGCGGGGCACCGACTTTGCCGCCAAGGATGTGTTTGACGCAGCCCGCGCCGGCGACGCTCTGGCCGCCAAGGAAGTGGACCAGATGACCGACGACCTGGGCCTGGCGCTGGCCATCATTGCCGCCACCGCAGACCCCGAGGTCTTCCTGGTGGGCGGCGGCGTGGCCCGGGCCGGCGACGTCCTGTTCCAGCCCCTGACCGAGCACTACAAGACCTACGCCTTCAAGTCCTGCCGGGAGACCCCCATCAAGCAGGCCAGCCTGGGCAACGACGCCGGCATCTACGGCGCCGTCCGTCTGATCGTGGGCGCCTGAGCTGCGTTTGAGCCCCTGAATTTATAAGAAAAGGAGTGTACCATCATGCTGAACCTGCTGAAAAAAGCCTTCTGGGTTCCCTATGAGCCTGCCGACGTCTACCCCACGGTGGAAAAGGCTCATCAGGCTATCGCCGCCTACTGCGAGAAAAACGGCCTGTCCTGTGCTTTTCCCGGCGACGACCAGGCCATCATCGACGGGAAGCTCTACGAGATTTACCGCGGATATGAGAGCGGAAGCCGGGGCAACTACGGCGTCAAGTGCAGGGAAAAATAAGACGTTCTCTTCAAAAGAGAAGGCCCTGACCCGCTTCTCCATCCTGTGACAAACAAAACAGCCGCCGCCCTTCGTTCTGAAAGGCGGCGGCTGTTGTTTTTGAAAGGTTGGGCGGAATTACTTGGCGTATTCCACAGCGCGGCTCTCGCGGATGACATTGACCTTGATCTGGCCGGGATAATCCAGGCTCTCCTCGATCTTGTGGGCAATGGTCCGGGCCAGCAGGATGACCTGGTCGTCCCCGATGACGTCGGGCTTGACCATAATCCGCACTTCGCGGCCTGCCTGGACGGCAAAGGCCTGCTCCACGCCCTCGAAGCCGGAGGCAATCTCCTCCAGATTCTCCAGACGGCGGACGTAGCTCTCCACGTTCTCGCGGCGGGCGCCGGGCCGGGCGGCGCTGATGGCGTCGGCGGCCTGGACGATGAAGGCCAGGGCGGTCTTGGGCTCCACGTCGCCGTGGTGTGCCTCAACCGCATGGATGACCTGGGGATTCTCCTTGTACTTGCGGCAGATGTCCACGCCGATCTGGACGTGGCTGCCCTCGATCTCGTGATCCAGAGCCTTGCCGATGTCATGCAGCAGGCCGGCGCGGCGGGCCATGGTCACATTCAGGCCCAGCTCGCTGGCCAGCAGGCCGGCCAGCCATGCCACTTCCATGCTGTGGGTCAGGGCGTTCTGGCCAAAGCTGGTGCGGTACTTCAGACGGCCGATCAGCTTCACCAGGTCGGGGTGCAGGCCATGGATACCCAGCTCCATGACGGCGCGCTCGCCCTCTTTCTTCATCTGGATCTCCAGCTCGCGGCGGCACTTCTCCACCGTCTCCTCGATGCGGGCCGGATGGATACGGCCGTCGCCGATGAGGCGTTCCAGGGTCATGCGGGCCACCTCGCGGCGGGTCTGGTCAAAGGAGGACAGGGTGATGGCCTCGGGGGTGTCGTCGATGATGAGGTCCACGCCGGTGGCGGTCTCCAGGGCCCGGATGTTCCGGCCCTCGCGGCCAATGATCCGGCCCTTCATCTCGTCGCTGGGCAGGGGCACCACCGTGACGGTGGTCTCGCTGGAATGGTCGGCGGCGCAGCGGCTGATGGCCTGGGCGATCATGTTGCGGGCGATGTTCTCGCAGTCGTCCTTCAGGTCCGACTCATAGGTGGCCACGCGCAGAGCCTTCTCGTGGGTCAGCTCCTCGTCCACCTTGTTCAGCAGCACTTCCCGGGCGTCGGCCTGGCTCAGGCCGGCCAGCATCTCCAGCCGCTCCATCTGCTTGGCACGCAGCTCGTCGGCCTCGGCCAGGTGTGCCTCGGCCTCCGCCATACGCTTCTTGACCTCTTCTTCCCGCTTTTCCAGGGCTTCGGTCTTTTTGTCCAGGGCGTTTTCCTTCTGGTCGATCCGGTTCTCCTGGCGGCTGATCTCAGCGCGGCGCTGTTTGATCTCCCGGTCGGCCTCGGCCTTCTGGGCATCGACGTCCGCCTTCATCCGAAAGACTTCGTCCTTTGCTTCCAGAATGGCCTCTTTTTTCTTCTGGGTGGCTGTCTTGATCGCCTCGTTGACCAGTCGGGTTGCCTCGGCCTCTGCACTGCCGATCTGGGCCTCAGCGGTCTTTTTGCGGTAGTTGAAACCGCCAAAAAAGCCCGCTGCAATGCCGACAGCAAGTGCAACGAGGGCGATCACGACAGTGATGATGATCGTGGTCGCTTCCATTGTTTCGTTCTCCTCAAATGCATAAATGGTTTGCGGAGATGCTGCGGCAGCGCGCGGGCATAAACCTTTTATCTATAAGTGAGCCTTTGATCAAAAAAGACAACAAAACCGCGCACAGGAACAAGACCGGCGCACGGGTCGGCGGCTTCCAAGTTACAGTTTCAAGCTTATAAATAGAAACGAGCGTTGGACCGCTCGGTTTGTCTGTGGGCAGCGCCCCTGCAAGCAGCATCTGTGGGGTGCACCGAAACCGTGGACGGCGCCGCTGACCCCTGCCCGACGGCAGGACAGCCCACAGCGCCCGAATCACTGGAAGATACACCCCTGGGACAGCGCCGCAGCCTCCCGCTCCGACGTCGGGCTCAGCCGCTCGCTGCCCTTCCAAAGGAGTTTCGGGCTGGTCAGGCAGCCTGGAACCCCGTTGTTTCTACTATTTATTAGTTTACGAAACATCCGACCGCTTGTCAAGTGGAAGGAGGCGAAACCATGCAGGATTTTTTTGCCGGATTGTATCCCAGGCCCAAAACCCGGCCCAAAGCCCTTTGGGCCGGTTGCAATCCGGCCCCGGAATGTGTATATTTATACCAAGATAAGGCCGCCGCCCCAGAAGGAGATAAAAGAACAATGGATAAGACAAACGAACTTTATCAGGCATATGTACAGATTCTGAAAGAGGAGCTGATCCCCGCCATGGGCTGCACCGAGCCCATCGCCATCGCCTACGCCGCCGCCAAGGCCCGGGAGGTGCTGGGCTGCCTGCCCGAGGCCATGGACATCGGGGTCAGCAACAACATCATCAAGAACGTCAAGAGCGTCATCGTCCCCAACACCGACGGCATGAAGGGCATCGAGGCCGCCGCAGCCGCCGGCGTGGTGGCGGGCCAGGCCGGCAAGGCTCTGGAAGTCATTTCGGAGGTCAGCGCCCAGCAGAAGGACCAGATGCGGCAGTTCCTGCAGCAGGTGCCGGTCACGGTGCATCCGGTGGACAACGGGATTATTTTTGACATCATCATCCGTCTGACCAGCGGCAGCCAGTCGGCCGCGGTGCGGATCAGCCAGTACCACACCAACATTGTGTACATTGAAAAGGACGGCCAGGTCCTGCTGGACAACACCGACGCCGGGGCCAAAGCCACCTGCGGCGGGGACAATCCCGCCGAGAGCGGCCTCACCGACAAGAACCTGCTGACCATTGCCGACATCCTGGACTTTGCCAATTCCTGCGATCTGGCCGACATCCGGCCGGTGCTGGACACCCAGATTCAGTACAACACCCAGATTTCGGAGGAGGGCCTGCTGGGAGACTACGGCGCCAACATCGGCTCCACCATGCTCAAGTTCTACGGCGACAACGTCCGCAACCGTGCCATTGCCAAGGCGGCCGCCGGCTCGGACGCCCGGATGAGCGGCTGCGAGCTGCCGGTGGTCATCAACTCGGGCAGCGGCAACCAGGGCATCACCGTATCGGTGCCGGTCATTGAGTACGCCAAGGCCCTGGCAGTTCCCAAGGACAAGCTGTACCGGGCTCTGGCGGTCTCCAACCTGATCGCCATTCATGAAAAGAGCGGCATCGGCCGGCTGTCGGCCTACTGCGGCGCCGTCAGCGCCGGCTGTGCGGCGGGCTGCGGCATCGCCTATCTCCAGGGTGCGGACTACGAAGCCATCGCCCACACCCTGGTGAACTCTCTGGCCATTGTGTCGGGCATCATCTGCGACGGCGCCAAGCCCAGCTGCGCCGCCAAGATTGCCTCCAGCGTGGAGGCCGGCATCATGGGCTATCACATGTACCTGAACGGCCAGCAGTTCCTGGCGGGCGACGGCATTGTCACCAAGGGCGTGGAGAACACCATCCGCAACGTCAGCCAGCTGGGCCGCGAAGGCATGCGGGAGACCGACAAGGAAATCGTCAAGATCATGATGCAGGACCGCTGAGGCCCGCAGAAAGGACACCCCGGTATGGAAATACGCACCGCGCGCCCCAATGACCTGAAGGCGGTGAGCTGCATCGAGGCGGAATGCTTCCCGCCGGCGGAGGCTGCCGGTCCGGCCAGCCTGGCCGGCCGTCTGGCGGTCTACCCCAACCACTTCTGGGTCCTGATGGACGGGGACACCATGGTGGGCTTTGTGAACGGGATGGTCACCGACACCCCCGACCTGGAGGACGTCATGTACGACGCCCCCTCCCTGCACAACGAGGCCGGGGCCTGGCAGATGATTTTCGGGGTGGACACCCGGCCGGCCTATCGCCGCCGGGGCTGTGCCGCCGCCCTGCTGAACCACGTCATCGGCGAAGCCCGCGCCCAGGGCCGCCGGGGCCTGGTCCTCACCTGCAAGGACCGTCTGGTCCACTACTACGCCAAATTCGGCTTTGTCAGCGAGGGCATCTCCCAGTCCACCCACGGGGACGTGGTGTGGTACCAGATGCGCCTGACCTTCTGAATCTGCAAACCGGCTGCCTGTTCCCTGTTTGTCGGGGCGGGCGGCCGTTTTTTGAATGGAGGCCAGGTCAATGTATATTTTCGCGCGTCATCCCGCAGCGCCCCCTTTTTACTGCACAATTCCTCCTATTTATTGCACGTTTATTGTCAAAAAATCACTTCTCTGCTATACTTTTTCACAAGATCTGCGTAAGGAGGAAATCACCTTGGAGAATCTCATTTTTCTGGGATATGAAACCATTGCGTCGTTTTTGGGTTTTCTAGTAGGTGTTGCTGCTGTACGGGCAGTTTGCGGCCCCATCTCCTACAAACCGAAATACTATATGTTCTTGCTTGCCTTTGGGGTCTATCTGGCCGGTGTATTCCATTTTACCGGTGCAGGAACGCTTTATGATGGCCTGTTGTATGGTATCCTTCCCTCCTCTAAGCAGTTGAATCTGATTCCTGTGATCGGCGCATTTTTAAATCCCCTCACCCCTATCAGCGGTCCGCTCTCCCTGCTCCAATGGCTGTACACCAGTCTGGTAGGCGCCGTGCTGAATATCATTCTATTTATTCCATTCGGCTTTTTTCTACCGGTTCTGTGGAAAAAACAGCCGAGCTTCCGTCAGGTCGCTATGCTCAGCTTGCTCTTTTCGCTGGGAATTGAACTCAGCCAGCTTTTGAACAACCGGAATACCGACGTCAATGATTTGATTTTGAATACCTTCGGCGGCGCAGCTGGCTTTTGGATTTTTCAAAAACTTTGCTCCCACAGCCGCCTTTGCCAGCGGTTCTTCTCTCTGTCGAGCCGTTCGCCTTCTTATCCTCTGATTCTGGTCGCCGCGGCTTTTTTGGGGCGTTTCTTCCTGTACAATGAATTTGGTCTGGCCAAAGCTTTCTATATGTAATATACTGGCCGCAGCTTCCTTCCTCATACCCCATAGGCAAAAAGAAAAAGCGTTGAATCGTAGATTCAACGCTTTTTCCTTGGTGCGCTCGTGGGAACTCGAATCCCAGGCCCTCTGATTAAAAGTCAGATGCTCTACCGACTGAGCTACGAGCGCATATTTTGGGGCAGAAAAACTGCACAGTGCTATACTGCCCGACTATTCTACCACAGCTGAAGCCAAATTGCAAGACCTGACGCAAAAAAGTCCGCCGGCGCGGCAGGAAGTTCCTCTTTACAAAGGAAAACAAAATAGTTACAATGGGAGATATACAGCGTGCCTGGCTTTGCACGTTCCTGTGCACCAGGACACCGGGCGGAGCCCCGTCCCCCACACCACGATAAAGGAGCGATAGATTTATGAAGATCACTCGCCGTCTGCTGCTGCGCTGCTCGGCAGTTTTTGCCGGCTGCCTGGTTTTTACCGGCGCCAGCACCAAGGGCAGCTTCATGGATTGGCTGCAAAAGGTGTTCGGCAAGGAGGAAGCCGCTTCCTCCAGCGCAGCCTCCTCTGCTGCCTCCTCCCAGCCTGCTGCCAGCAGCGCCCCGGCGCTGCCCCCCTACGATGCCGACCCCCTCACCGGTGAAGCCAAGACCGGCAACGGCCGGATCATCGGCGTCATGGTCAACAACATCTGCAACAGCGCCCGCCAGAACGCCCGGCCCCACCGTGGCCTGTCGTCGGCCTCCATCCTCATCGAATCCAAGGTGGAGGGCAACATCAGCCGCCTGTGCGCCCTTTATAACAATGTAGACGCCATCCCCGAGGTGGGCCCCCTGCGTTCGGGCCGGGATCAGTTCCTCCAGCTGATTATGCCCTGGCAGGGCCTGTATTACCACGACGGCGAGAGTGTGTTCTGCACCCAGTACATCAGCCAGTGGAATTATTCCGGCCTGAACATCGGCGGCAAGAGCTATTTCAACACCCCCACCCATCCCCATGTGGCCCATCGGGACAGCCGGGGCGGCGTGGTGGCCTATGAGCACACCGAGTTCACCTCGGGGCCCGAGATCCGTCAGGCCGCCCAAAACGCATCCATCGGCCTGACCTACAACTACGACACCACCTTCTTCCCCTTCACCGACTACCGCACCGGCGAGATCGAGCTGCTGGAGGGTTATGAGGCCGCCCGGTCGATCACCGTCCGCCATTCGGCCAACTATCAGTCCGCCTTCAGCTACAGCAGCCCCGACAAGGTCTATCGGATGCAGATGTACAGCGCCCGTACCGGCCAGTTTGAGGCCGCTGTGGACGAATTGAACGGCCAGCAGCTGGCCTTTGAGAACCTGGTGGTCTGCTTTGCCCCCATCGCCGCCTATCCCGGCGACTCGGGCGACGTCCAGCAGGTCCAGTACATCGCCGGCGGCGAAGCTTACCTCTTTACCCGCGGCCGGGTGCGGGTCTGCCAGTGGTCCAAGCTGGCCCCCGACCTGCCTCTGGAATTGACCGACAACGGCCAGCCGGTGTCCCTGAACCGCGGCCGCACCTATCTGGCCATCGTGGACGAGGACGAGCAGGGTTACTTCACCTTCAACGCCTGATTTTGGAAGGATTTTCGCCATGAAGAAACACACTCTGGCATGGGCGGCCCTCTGTTTTTCAGTGCTGATGCTGACCGGCTGCGCCCTGTTTGCCCAGCAGAGCCGCTCTGCCGCGGAGGAGGATACCCTTGCCCTGGACCCTCTCACCGGCGAGGCTGCCCGCTGGCCCGGCCAGCGGCCGGCCGCCGTCTTTATTGACAACGGCCCGGAGGCCAGCCGTCAATGGGGCATCGGGGAGGCGTCGGTGGTCTTTGAGGCCCTCACCGAGGGGGAAAATTCCACCAGCCTCTGTCTGGTCTACCCTTCCCTGGAGGCGGTTCCCAAGACGGGGCCGGTGGCCCAGGGGCGGGACCTCTATCTCCAGCTTCTGGCCTGCCAGCAGGTAATCCCCATTCAGCGCGGCGCCACCGTCTACGCGGCCAATTTCGAGGATTATTACGAGGTTCTCCCTCTGGACGCTCTGTCCCTGGGGATCAAGGGCTTCACCTATGAGGGGGTCTGGGGCCAGCCCGACCAGATCAGCTGGACCACCAGCGGCGCCGACCTGCTGCCTCTGGCAGACAGCGCCGGGGTTTCCCTCCATGTACAGCCCAAGACCGACCCGTCGTCCGCCGACAGCGACGCTTCCGGCGGAGAATCCACCGCCAAGCTGCCCCCGCTCCTTCCCTTCGGCGAGACCGCCAACGGCAAGGAGGGCGCTTCCTCGGTGGAACTGATCTTTTCTCCCTCCAGCTCCACCCACTTCACCTACGACGAGGGCACCGGCCAGTACCTGATGGCCCGGTCGGACGGGTCCCCTCAGACCGACGCCAACACCAGCACCCAGGCGGGCTTTGACAACCTGCTGATTCTCTACAGTGCCCCCTCCCTGCGGGACGACGGCTATTGTTGGGGATACGATCTGACCATGGGCGCCGGGGTATATCTGAACGGCGGATCGGTATGGAGCATCCTCTGGATGCCCGGGGTGGACTCCACCCTCGCCATCTACAATTCGGACGGCACCGCCCTGAACATCCATCCCGGCACCAGCTACATCGCCCTTATGGGCAGCGTGGCCGGCCAGGAAGTCATCCTGCGGGACAGCCAGGGCACCGAGATGACCGCCAACTGATCCCCCTTCTGCACCAGCAAATCAAAAACGCCGCCCTCTGCCGGTGAACTGAACCGCTCCAGTAAAAGTAGACAATGAAAAAAGAAGGCCTCCTGTGGTAGAATAAAACTACTACAGGAGGTTTTTGCTATGCCCAGAAAATACAGCCACATTCAGGAACACGAGAAG
>NZ_NFHK01000018.1:0-49515 GCF_002161315.1 Faecalibacterium sp. An77 | reverse complement strand
TACTACCAGTTGCTTAAATTCCGGCGTGTAGCGTTTGTTCGGTATTCCTTTTGGCATAATAAAACACCCCACTTGTTATCCAGTATACCATACTGTCTAACAAATGGGGTGCAGTTCACAAACCGGAGAGCGCGCGGATTTTTGTTTTATATGGATTGGAAGCGGGCGGCTCAGACCACCCCGGCGCGGCACTGTTCGATGAACTGCTTGGCGGCCCGGGGGCTGCGGCCGCCGGCCCGGATGGCGAAGGCCTCGCCCATGGTGACCAGCTGCTGTTCCGGGATGGTCAGCTGATACTGACGGGCCAGTTCCAGCAGAATCTGGCTGTAGAGGGCCTTGTCGGGCCGCTGGAAGGTGACCACCAGACCAAACCGGGCCGACAGGCTCATCATTTCCTGGCGGGTGTCGGCCTCGTGGATGTCGTCGCCGGTGCGGTCGGTCATGGTTTCCTTCACCAGATGGCGGCGGTTGGAGGTGGCGTACACCGCAATGTTGGCGGCCCGGCCTCCGGCGCTGCCCTCCAGAATGGCCTTGAGGGCGGCGAAATTGTCGTCGTTGGAGGCAAAGCTCAGGTCGTCGATGAACAGGATGAACTTGAGCGGGTTGGCCGCCAGCTGGTCCATCAGGTCGGGCAGCAGGTAGAGCTGGTTTTTCTTCACCTCCACCAGACGCAGCCCCTCGGGGGCGTACTCGTTGACGATGGCTTTCACCGCGCTGGACTTGCCGGTGCCGGCGTCGCCGTACAGAAGGACGTTGTTGGCCGGCAGGCCCGCCAGCAGGGCTTTGGTGTTGGCCAGGATCTTTTCCCGCTCCCGCTCGTAGCCGGGCAGGTCGGCCAGCCGCTGGGGATCGGGATGCCGCACCGGGGTCAGCCTGCCCTCCTCATTCAATGTAAAGACGTGGTGGCGGGCAAACATGCCGTATCCCAGCCGGCCCATCTCGGACAGACGGGCCTCGTAGCTGGCCGCCAGGCCGGTGGGATGGGCGGTCCACCGGGGCAGGAAGGCCAGTTCCTCCCGCTGGGCCGGGGTCAGGCCGGCGGCCAGCAGCAGCTGGTCCAGGCCCAGCCCCGACAGCTCCTCCAGAAAGTGCAGCTCGCTGTCCAGGGCCTTTTCCAGGGCCGGGGACAAAGCGCCCCGGGCCGCCCGGCGGGCGCAGATGTTTTCGCATTCCAGCACCGCCGCCGTCAGGTACTCGCTGAAATCGTCGGTGTCGGCCCCGAACAGCAGCGCCTCAAACTGCCCCGCCGCCTGGCACACCGCACCGCGGCCCGCCCCGTCGGCCAGGGCCTGGACAAAATGCGCGTAGGCCGCAATCACAGGGTCTTCCAGCAGCCCGCGAAAGACCGCCAACCCTCCCAGCCGCGCGCTGAGATCCTGTATTTTCATTGGAATATCCCCCTCGCATCAAACAGTGGAAATGGTATATATACCTTTTAAGTATAGTGCAGGGCAGGGGAAAAGTCCAGCCCGGCGGCCGGAGGCCACAGAGACGTGAAAAACCGGTTTTTCGGCCCGGGGACTGGGTTTTGGAGCGGTGCGGGGGAATTTAGCACAGTGAATTATTTTCATGTGAAAGACGAATCGCGTTGCAAAATATATTGATTGACAAGACGCCCTTTTTCTAGTATAGTAAGTTTCAACACAAACAACAAAAATGCGTGGATGGGAACAAGTAACCCGCGGGAGATTTGCTGTTCAGAGAGCCGCCGGACGGTGCAAGGCGGCCGGTGGCCCGCGCGCCAAGTCCTCCCGGAGCAGCCTGCTGAGCGGCCCGTCGCGGGTCCCGTAAGCAGTGCCGGGTGCACCCGTTATCGTGCAGGGCCTTATCGGAACCAGAGGGGAAGTGAGGCCCGTGAGAGGGCGCGGCCAACGCCGTGTCAACGAGAGTGGTACCGCAGAGAACTTACGTATTAAGGTCTTTGTCTCTTGGGCAACAGGGGACGAGGGCTTTTTTATTTATTGCGGCCGGCCCCTGGACGTTGGCTTTGGTTAGGAGTAAAGAGGAGGGAAAAACATGCTGCTCAACGGTTCTCAAATTTTCGTCGAGGTCCTCTGCGAGCAGGGCGTCGATACCATTTTCGGCTACCCTGGGGGCGCAGTGCTGAACCTGTACGACGAACTGTATAAAAATGCAGACCGGATCACCCATGTGCTGACCGCCCACGAGCAGGGCGCGTCCCATGCGGCGGACGGCTACGCCCGGGCCACCGGGCGCACCGGCGTGGTGCTGGCCACCAGCGGTCCGGGCGCCACCAACCTGGTCACCGGCATCGCCACCGCCTATATGGACAGTATCCCCATGGTGGCCTTCACCGGCAACGTCTCCACCGACCTGCTGGGCCGCGACAGCTTCCAGGAGGCCTACATCGAGGGCATCACCATGCCCATCACCAAGCACAACTTCACCGTCCGCCGGGTGGAGGACCTGGCCGACACCATGCGGGCGGCCTTCCGCATCGCCCAGAGCGGCCGCAAGGGCCCCGTCCTGGTGGATATCCCCAAGGACGTCACCGCCAACAAGTGCGAGTTCACCCCCAAGCAGTCCGAGCCCATCCGCACCGTCACCACCTTTGATGAAAAGGAAGTGTCCTGGGCGGCGGACCTGATCAATGGCGCCGAGCGGCCCCTGGTCTACTTCGGCGGCGGCGTCCGCAGCGCGGCCAGCTGCCAGCCCCTGCGGGACCTGATCCATAAGGCCGGCATCCCCGCCACCTACACCCTGATGGGCGCCGGCGTGGTGCCCTACGGCGATCCTCTGAGCCTGGGCATGATCGGCATGCACGGCTGCTACACCGCCAACCGGGCGGTCAGCGAGGCGGACGTGGTGGTGGCCATCGGCACCCGCTTTTCCGACCGGGTGGCCCTCAAGCCCAGCACCTTCGCCAAGAAGGCCACCATCATCCAGATCGACATCGACCCCAGCGAGGTCAACAAGAACGTGCAGGTGGACCTGTCGGTGGTGGGCGACGCAGCCTATATCCTGCAGGCCATGCTCCCCAAGATCAAGGAGGCCCAGCACCCCGAGTGGATGGCCCAGATCCATGACTGGCAGGCCCACGACTACCACCCGGTGTCCGACCCCAGCCGCCTGATGCCCCATCAGGTCATCGGCGAGATCTGCAGCCAGTGCGGCCCCGAGGCCGTCTACGTCACCGACGTGGGCCAGCATCAGATGTGGGCCGCCCAGTACCTGCGCCACACCAAGAGCCGCGGCTTCATCACCAGCGGCGGCCTGGGCACCATGGGCTTCGGCTACGGCGCCGCCATCGGCGCCCAGATGGCTCTGGGCCGGGACCAGCGGGTGGTGATGCTCACCGGCGACGGCTCCTTCCATATGAACCTCAACGAGGCCTGCACCGCCGTCAGCTACAACCTGCCCATCATCACCGTCATCTTCAACAACCAGGTTCTGGGCATGGTCCGCCAGTGGCAGACCGCCTTCTACGGCAAGCGCTACTCCCAGACCGACCCCCACCGCCACACCAATTTCGTCAAGCTGGCCGAGGGCTTCGGCCTCAAGGGCTACCACTGCGAAAACCTGGCCCAGTTCCAGGCCGCATTCGCCGAGGCCCTCAAGAACGACGGCCCCACCTGGATCGAATGCATGATCGGCAAGGACGAAAAGGTGCTGCCCATGATTCCGGGCGGCGGCGACATCCGGGATATTATGATGGAATAAAGGAGGGACCAGCATGGAACATACGGAACAGCGCAAGGTGGTCAGCCTGCTGGTGGATAACCAGACCGGCGTTCTGGCACGGGTGTCCAGCCTGTTCACCCGCCGCGGCTTCAATATCGAGAGCCTGACCGTCTCGGCCACCAACGACCCCACCATCAGCCGCATCACCGTCACGGTGTACGGCGATGAAAACCGCCTCAATCAGCTTTTGCTCCAGACCGAGCGTCTGGAGGTAACCCGCCAGGTGTTTGTGCTGGACGACCGCAAGGCCCTCCAGCGGGAGCTGCTGCTGCTGAAGGTGGCGGCCACCGTGGTCAACCGGGCCGAGCTGCGGGAGATCGCCAGCATTTACAAGGCGAAAATCATCGACCTGTCCCCCGACAGCATGGTCTTTGAGCTGACCGGCAAGCCCGACAAGGTGGACGCCTTCCTGCGGATGTTCGAGGGCTACACCATTCTGGAGCAGTGCCGTACCGGCGTGACGGCCATGGAGCGGGGCGGGATGCACCAGCGGATGCAGAAGCCGCCCCAGGAAATCCGGGCGGTCCAGTTCCCGCTGCCGGGCCAGAGCTGCCCCAAATAACATTGGTTTTTCGCTCCTCGAGAGGGGGACGGAGAGAAATAGATCTTCTGGCATTCTGAAACGAGAAACAGTAAAAGGAGACAACGATTATGGCAATCAAGAAGTATTACGACAGCGACTGCAACCTGGGTGTTCTGGACGGCAAGACCGTTGCCATCATCGGCTTCGGCAGCCAGGGCCATGCACATTCCGAGAACCTGGCCGAGAGCGGCGTGAACGTGGTGGTGGGCCTGCGCAAGGGCTCGAGCCACTGGGCCAAGGCATCTGAGTTTGCCGCCAACCACCCCAATTTCCAGGTGATGGAGGTTGAGGACGCCGCCAAGGCCGGCGACGTGGTCATGATGCTGGTGCCCGACGAGCTGTGCGCCGACATTTACTATAAGCAGGTGGCTCCCTACATGACCGAGGGCAAGGCCCTGGCCTTTGCCCACGGCTTCAACATCCACTTCAAGACCATCACTCCTCCCAAGAACGTGGACGTCATCATGATCGCCCCCAAGGGCCCCGGCCACATTGTCCGCCGCCTGTACACCGAGGGCGAGGGCTGCCCCTCTCTGATCTGCGTGGAGCAGGACTACACCGGCAAGGCCAAGGAGATCGCCCTGGCTTATGCTTCCGGCATCGGCGCAGGCCGCGCCGGCATCCTGGAGACCACCTTCCGTGAGGAGACCGAGACCGACCTGTTCGGTGAGCAGGCTGTCCTGTGCGGCGGCGTCTGCGAGCTGATCCACGCCGGTTTCGACACCCTGGTGGAGGCCGGCTACGCCCCCGAGATGGCTTACTTTGAGACCTGCCACGAGATGAAGCTGATCGTCGACCTGATCAACGAGGGCGGCTTCTCCAAGATGCGCTACTCCATCTCCAACACCGCCGAGTACGGCGACTACCGCACCGGCAAGCGCCTCATCACCGAGGAGACCCGCAAGGAGATGAAGAAGGTCCTGACCGAGATCCAGGACGGCACCTTTGCTTCCGAGTTCCTCACCGAGATGAGCGACAAGGGCGGCCGCAAGGTCCACTTCCTGGCCCAGCGCCGCATGGAGGCCGAGCACCCCATCGAGAAGGTTGGCTCTGAGCTGCGCAGCATGATGAGCTGGCTGAAGAAGTAAGAGACTGTTTCTTTCCGGCCCCGGTGGCGACGCCGGGACCGGTTTTTTGATTTGGCAGAAGGGAGATACACCCCATGAGAAGCGATAATGTGAAGAAGGGTTCGGAGCGGGCGCCCAACCGCAGCCTGTTTTATGCCCTGGGCTATACCCCCGAAGAGCTGGACCGCCCCCTGATCGGCGTGGTGTCGGCCTACAGCGAGATTGTGCCGGGCCACATGAACCTGGACAAGATCGCGGATGCGGTCAAGGCCGGCGTCCAGATGGCCGGCGGCACCCCCATCCTGATGCCGGCCATCGGCGTGTGCGACGGCATCGCCATGGGCCACGTGGGCATGAAGTACAGCCTGCCCAGCCGTGAGCTGATCTGCGACAGCGTCGAGACCATGTGCCAGGCCCACCAGCTGGACGGCCTGGTGCTGGTGCCCAACTGCGACAAGATCGTTCCCGGCATGGTGATGGCTGCCGTCCGCCTGGACGTGCCGGCGGTGGTCTGCTCGGGCGGCCCCATGCTGGCGGGCAGCTACGGCGGCGAGGAGGTCAGCCTGTCCAAGATGTTCGAGGCGGTGGGCGCCTATAAGGCGGGCATGATCTCGGACGACCAGCTGGAGGACTGCACCTGCAACTGCTGCCCCAGCTGCGGCAGCTGCTCGGGCATGTATACCGCCAACAGCATGAACTGCCTGTGTGAGGCGGTGGGCATCGCCCTGCCCGGCAACGGCACCATCCCGGCGGTGTACTCCAAGCGCCTGCAGCTGGCCAAGCACGCCGGCATGGCGGTGATGGAGCTGGTGCGCAAGAACATTACCGCCCGCCAGATCATCAACGAGCGGTCCCTGCGCAACGCCCTGACCTGCGATATGGCTCTGGGCTGCTCCACCAATACGGTGCTGCACCTGCTGGCCATCGCCCACGAGGCAGGGGTGCCCATCGACCTGAAGATGTTCAATGAGATTTCGGCCCGCACCCCCAACCTGTGCCACCTGGCCCCCGCCGGCCCCACCCATATGCCCGACCTGTACGCCGCCGGCGGCATCCCGGCGGTGCAGGCGGAGCTGGCCAAGAAGGGCCTGCTGGACCTGGATGTCCCCACCGTCACCGGCAAGACCCTGGGCGAGAACATCCAGGGCGCCCGCATCCTGAACGAGAACGCCATCCGGCCCATCACCAATCCCTACAGTGAGACCGGCGGCCTGCAGATCCTGTGGGGCAACATTGCCCCCGACGGCTGCGTGGTCAAGCGCAGCGCCGTGGCCCCCGAGATGCAGCAGCACAGCGGCCCGGCCCGGGTCTTTAACAGCGAGGAGGAGGCCATCACCGCCATCTACGGCGGCAAGATCGTTCCCGGCGACGTGGTGGTCATCCGGTACGAAGGCCCCCGCGGCGGCCCCGGCATGCGTGAGATGCTGAATCCCACCTCGGCCCTGGCCGGCATGAAGCTGGACACCACCGTGGCCCTCATCACCGACGGCCGGTTCTCGGGCGCATCCCGCGGCGCGGCCATCGGCCACGTCAGCCCCGAGGCCGCTTCGGGCGGCCCCATCGGCCTGATTGAGGAAGGGGATACCATCACCATCGACATCCCCAACGCCAGCATCAACCTGGAAGTGTCGGAGGAGGAGCTGGCCGCCCGCCGTGCCCGCTATGTGGCCCCCGAACCCAACATCCGCACCGGCTGGCTGAGCCGCTATGCCCGGATGGTCACCAGCGCCAACCTGGGCGCGGTGCTGAAGTAAGCGCTGCTTCTTTGTATCTGTCCAGACCGTACGCACATGTCGTCCGGTCTGGACATTTTTTATAAGAAAAGACCCCGGTTCCTGATGGAAACGGGGTCTTTTTGCGGTTTCTAGGTTAGTGGAGTGGCCGCAAGCCCCCATTGGGGGCGGCGGCGCAGCCGCGGGGGATTTTATTGGAGCGGCGGGCAAAAGCCGTTAAGAAAAACACCCGTGCCGCCATTTGAGGCCCTGTAAGTTTTTACGGGCCAGGCATGACAGTGTTTTTTAGGCTTTTGAACGCCGCGACTTCCTCTTTTGGGTCCAGGGCAGCTTTGGCCTGGCGCGTCCAGTGGACGAAACAGTCGGGCCAAAGCTGGCGCAGCGCTCCGGTTTTTGCAAGCGCCCTCCGCGGCGCGCCGCAAAAATCGGCTAAGCGCAAGAGGCGCGAACGGCGACTGCATCCAGCGGAGCGGATCAAGGTGAAAAATTGGAAGTTCCTATAGGTTAAAGACTCAGGCTGTCTTTTGGCTTTGGGCGGTCTTGTCCTGCATGCCTTTCAGGACGTTGTAGCCCACCACGCCGCAGATGACCACCGCCGCGCCGATGAAGGCGAACCGGCCGATGGTCTCGCCGTAAAACAGCGCCACCAGCAGGGGATTGAGCACCGGCTCAATGCCGGACACCAGGCTGGCGGTGACGGCGGGGGTGGTGCGCAGGCCGATGGTCAGCAGGATGTAGGCCACCGCCACCTGAAAGACGCCCAGAATCACCAGGCTGAACAGGGCGGTGGGGGCCAGGGGCTGTTCCTGCAGCAGGAAGGGCAGGCCGGTCACCGCCGACAGCACGTCGCCCCAGAAGACCGCCGAGATGGCGTCGCTGTCGGGGAAATCGTTCAGCAGGAAGACGCCGCCGTAGGCCGCGCCGGACAGGATGGCCAGCACATTGCCCAGGGCGCCGCCGGCCTCCAGGCTGTCCACAAAGAAGAACAGCACCCCGCCGAACACCACCACGCAGGCGGAGATATCCAGTTTCTGGGGCCGGCGCTTCCAGAACAGGGCCGAAAAGACAATGACAAAGATGGGGGCGGTGAACTGGAGGACGATGGTGTTGGCGGCGGTGGTCAGCTTGTTGGCCACGGAATAGAGGGCGTTGGTGCCGAAGATGCACAGCGAGCCCAGGAAGATCCACCGGTTGAACCGGGGTTTGTGGCGGATGATGGCCAGATAGATGCCGATGACCACCAGGGCGATGAGGGTGCGTGCGCCGTTGATGGACATGCCGTTCCAGGGGATGACCTTGATGCACAGACCGCCGATGCTGTACAGCAGCGCCGCCAGAAAGACGCATAAGGTGCCGGTGTGTTTGTTCATGGGATGATGCCTCCGTTTCTCCGTCCCAAAAAGGTGATTTCGTGTTGCAGCAGGGCCCGGCGTCACAGCAGCGGGGAGAGCTTGCGGACAAAGAGGTCGATCTGCCGGTTGACAAAGACCGGGTTGTCGGTGTTGGAGTTGTGGCCGGCGGCGGGCACCCAGACCAGCGGCAGGCCCTCGCCCTGGGCCCAGGCCCGGTTATAGCGCTGGGTGGAGGCGGCGTGGTCCCGGATGCCGCACAGCAGCAGGGCGGGACAGTCGATCCGGTAGGGGAGGTTGGCGGCCATGGCGTCGGCCAGAATGCGGAAGCCGTGCCCGGACAGGGCGGCGTATTCCGCATGGCCGTAGCAGTCCATCATCTGGCGCATCAGGGCCTGGCCGTAGGGGGTCTCGGCGCAGCCGATGGGACCGGCGCTCCGCAGCAGGTCCCAGGGGATGGCCTGGTATACCGGTTCGCAGTGGCGCAGCATCCAGATTTCGGCGCTGGTGGTGTAGGGCCGCTTGAGGGGGGCTGAATCAATGGAGATGAAGCCGGCGGCCTCGTCGGGATAGGTCTGGAGCAAGCTCTGGGCCACATATCCGCCCATGGACTGGCCGATCAGGCAGAAGGTGTCCACCTGTTCCTGCTGGAGGATTTCGTGGAGCCAGTCGGCCATATCCCGCAGGGTGAAGTCCAGATGGAAAGGCCGGGATGCCCCGTGGCCGGGCGCGTCCCAGACCAGCAGGCGATACCGGCCCTCAAAGGATTCGATTTGTTTTTGGAACAGACGGTGGTCGGCGGTGAGGCCGGGCAAAAAGACCAAAGTCATAGCCTCCGGCGCGCTGAAATCGGTCCAGTAATGAATATCCCCGCTGAGGGTAGAGAAGATGTGCTCCTGCATGAAGCTGCCTCCTGGAATGTTTTTGACCGATTATATCAGGTTTTGCATCCGGCTTCAATCCAAACCTGCCTACTTTTTCGAGAAAAAGTAGGCAAAAAGCTTTTCACTGGGTACCATACACTTTCCGGGTCTCCGGCCGTTCCGCGGAACATGTACGCTCCGGCTCGCTCCCGGCGTTTGCGCCTGCGGCGCGGTACGATGCAAGGTTTTGCGTGGCCTGGCTTTTCGTCACGTCCGGACAGCTCCCTATATTTGCCCTGCGATAAACACCACGGCCATGTTCGGCGCAGAGAATTCGGGCAGCGGCGGCCCGGAGCTGTACCTCGGTTTTGCGCGCCCCCGCCTTGATGCACCGAACATGCAGGGCACCGCAGGAGTGCGGTGCTCCGGCCTCTTTATCAGCTGTTGGCCCTCTTACTCCGCCCAGCGGGCCACGGCCTCGGACAAAAACCGGGCGCAGCCGGGGAGATTGCGGTCGTAGTAGGCGGTGAAGCGGGGGTCCGCCACATAGAGGGCGGCGATGCCCCGGTGCTGGGCCGCGTCGCAGGCGGGAATGGTAAAGGTCAGCCACCGGCGGTGGAGCCGGGTCAGGGCCTGGCCTTCCGGCCCGTCGGGGGAGGCCCCGGACCGGACGGCGTCTTCCAGCCGGGCGAGGATTTCCTGGTCCAGGCTGGTCCATTCCTGATAGGCTGCAGGAGTCATCCCCCGGATGGCCTTGTGGGCGGCGTCCACTGGGCCGGACCCGTAGCGGCGGCGTGCCTCCGGGCCGTAGTCGGCCTCGTTGCGCCGGATGGTTTCCTCTTTGAAGGCTTCAAATTTCTCGTGGTCGTTCATGATCTCGTTCCTTTCCTGGGCGTCGATGGTCCGCTGGACCGAATCAATCAGCCGGTCCAGCTGGCGGCGCCGGGTTTCCAGGGCGGCCAGATGGCTTTTCAGGGCCGCCCGGCGGTCAAAGGAGGGGTCGTCCAGATACGCCTTGATCCGGGCCAGCTCCACCCCGAGGGCCCGGTAATAGAGAATATCCTGCAGCCGGTCCACTTGGGCCGGACCGTAGCAGCGGTAGCCGTTGGCCGCGATGCGGCTGGGCTTCAGCAGGCCGATCTGGTCGTACCAGCGCAGGGTGCGGGTGGTCACCCCCGACAGGCGCGACAGTTCCTGAATGGTGTATTCCATGGTGTGGTTCCCTCCTTGAGGCCAGTATAGCCGTTGACGCCGCGTCAATGTCAAGCCCCCCGCGGAAAAAAGCCCGGCTGTGCCCCGGACAACAAAAACCGCCGGCCCCGGCGGGGGGCTGGCGGTGTATGGGGGAAACGCTGCCTGTGCAGAAAGCTGAAATTGCGTGTGTCAGCCCTGCTGCTGCAGCCAGAAGAAGCCGTAGGGCGGCAGGGTCACCGAGCCGGAGAAGGTCTTTTTCTTGCGTCCGGCGGCGGTCATGTCGCGGTAGGTGCCGGCGGGCAGGGCCACCTCGTGGGTGTCGCCGCCGAAGTTGAACAGGCCCACCAGGGTCTGGTCCCCGCCGGTGCGCACCAGGCCCAGGACGGCCACGTCCCCGGTGTCCAGGGTGCGGACCTGAGCCGACGCCTCAAAGGCGGGGTTGGTGCGGCGGAGGGTTTCCAGCTGATGGAGGCCCTGGAAGATCCGGCCGGCCGGTGCGGTCTTGTCGGTGCGCTGGGCTGCCCGGGTCCAGGGCAGGGCGCCGCGATGGACGTAGCGGCTGTCGGCGGCCTTGGCGGGGTCGTCCTTGTAGGTGTAGTCGTTCAGCTGGCCGATCTCGTCGCCGCTGTACAGCATGGGAATGCCCGACTGGAACAGCATCATGGCGTGGAGGGTCAGGTCAAAGCCGATGGCGGTGTCCACCTGGGCGGGAGTCTGGGCCGACTCCAGGCCGCACATGCTGGCGGTGGTGCCGCAGAACCGGGCGTCGCCGGTGGTGGGGTCGTCGTTGTACAGCTCGCCCCGGCTGACGCTGCCCTCGGTGCGGCCCTGGAAGAAGTCATTCAGGTACTTCTTGTGGGGCACCTCGTCCATGCCCCAGGTCTTGAGGGTGTCGTAGTCCAGGCCCCAGCCGATGTCGTCGTGGCACCGCAGATAGTTCAGGAACACATATTCCTTGGGCAGGGTGCTGACGCTGTCCAGCTGCTTGCGCAGCAGGCGGGTGTCGCGGGTGGCCACCGTATGCCAGGTGGTGCACATGGTGGTGACGTTGTACAGCAGATGGCATTCGGGCTTGTCCACCGTGCCGAAGTAGGGAACCACCTTCACCGGCTCCATCACCACTTCACCCAGCAGGATGACGCTGGGGCAGACGATTTCGCCGATCATCCGCATCATCCGGACGATGGTGTGGACCCGGGGCAGGTTGCGGCAGCTGGTGCCCAGCTCCTTCCAGATGTAGGGCACCGCGTCGATCCGGATGATGTCCATGCCCTGGTTGGCCAGGAACAGGAAATTGTACATCATCTCGTTGAACACCCGGGGATTGCGGTAGTTCAGGTCCCACTGGTAGGGATAGAAGGTGGTCATCACATAGCGGCCGTCCTCCAGGCGGGTGAAGTTGCCGGGGGCGGTGGTGGGGAACACCTGGGGCACCGTCTTTTCGTACTCGGCGGGGATTTCGGGGTTGTCAAAGAAGAAATACCGGCTCATGTACTCGCCGTCCCCCGCCAGGGCCCGCTGGGCCCACTCGTGGTCGCAGCTGGTGTGGTTCATGACAAAGTCCATGCAGACGTTGATCCCCTTGTCATGGCAGGCGGCGGTGAGGGCTTCCAGGTCCTCCATGGTGCCCAGGTCGGGCCGCACCGTGCGGAAGTCCGCCACGGCGTAGCCGCCGTCGTCCCGGCCCTTCACCGTGTTCAGGAAGGGCATCAGGTGCAGGCAGTTGACCCCGGCCTCCTGCAGGTAGTCCAGCTTGCCGCGGACGCCGTTCAGGTTGCCGGCGAAGTTGTCGATGTAGAGCATCATGCCCAGCAGGTCACGGTGCTTGTACCACTCGGGCTCGGCCTCACGGGCGGCGTCCCGGGCCTTGAGAGCGGCGCTGCGCATCTCGGCAAAGCGGTACATCTGGTTGCACAGCTCGGCGAACATGGAGCCATTGTCGTACAGCTCCATGTACAGCCACCGCAGTTCGTCGTGGTGGCGGGCCAAACGGGCCCGAAAGAGTGCGTTTTCCTGTTCGGTCATACGGCATCGATCCTTTCAATCATGATCTGGACGGCGGGGTAGTCTCCCTGCATGATGGGCAGTGTCAGCCCGGCATGGCACAGGGCGGCGCCGGTGTAGGTGTGGTCGGTGAGGGTCTCATGGTAGAGGGCGCTGGGGTCCAGGCCCTTGAGGCGGACATGGATGGGCCAGGGGTTGGC
This sequence comes from Faecalibacterium sp. An77, assembly GCF_002161315.1. Lineage (NCBI taxonomy): Bacteria > Bacillati > Bacillota > Clostridia > Eubacteriales > Oscillospiraceae > Faecalibacterium > Faecalibacterium sp. An77. The sequence goes on along the minus strand of NZ_NFHK01000018.1, from coordinate 36,820 downwards.
CTGGGGGTCGATGACCACCACGCTGACCATGGCGCGGCTCTGGTCCTGGGCGGTGAACTGCCAGGCGGTGAAGCAGGTGTCGGTCATGGCGTCGGTCAGGCGGTCATAGCGGCCGTTCAGCACCAGGGGCTGGATCTCCTTGCACTGCTGGATGTGGCAGCGGACCTCGTCCTTTTCGTCCTCGGTCAGGCGCTGCAGGTCCAGCTCGTAGCCGAAGGTGCCGGCCATGGCCACGGTGGACCGGGTAGACAGCAGGGTGCTGCGTCCGGTCTGGTGGTTGGGGGAAGCCGAAACATGGCTGCCCATGGCGGCGGGAGGATAGCCGAAGGAGGTGCCGTACTGGATCTTGATGCGGTGGATGGGGTCGGTGTCGTCGCTGCACCAGATCTGGGGGCAGTAGGCCAGTATGCCGGCGTCAAACCGTCCGCCGCCGCCGGCGCAGCCCTCAAACAGAACTTCGGGGAAGTCCCGGGTCAGGCGGCCCAGCAGGTCGTACAGGCCCAGCATATAGCGGTGGGCGGCCTCGCCCTGGCGCTCGGTGGGCAGCAGCCGGCTGAACACATCGGTCATGTTGCGGTTCATGTCCCACTTGATGTAGGAGATGTCGTGGTCGGCCAGCAGCTGATGGAACAGCCCGTACAGGTAGTCCACCACGTCGGGACGGCCCATGTCCAGCACCAGCTGGCTGCGGCCGGTGGTGGGGGCCCGGCCGGGAATGGTCAGTGCCCATTCGGGGTGGGCCTTGTACAGTTCGGCGTTGGGGCTGACCATTTCAGGTTCGATCCACAGGCCGAACAGCAGGCCCATCTCCCGGATCTTGCCGATCAGCTCGTTGAAGGTGCAGCCCAGCTTTTTCTCGTTGAACTGCCAGTCGCCCAGGCCGCTGCGGTCGTCCACCCGGCTGCCGAACCATCCGTCGTCCAGCACCAGCATCTCCACGCCCAGCTCCTTGGCCTGGCGGGCGATGTCCCAGATGCGCTGGGCGTCAAAGTCCATGTAGGTGGCTTCCCAGTTGTTGATGAGGATGGGGCGGGGGTGGTCCCGCCAGACGCTGCGGATGATGTTGTGCTGGAGGAAGTGGTGATACTGCCAGGACAGCTGGCTCAGACCCTTTGCGCTGTAGCTGAACAGCACTTCCGGCGTCACGAACTGCTCGCCCGGGGCCAGGGTCCAGCGGAAGTCGTCGTCGCTGATGCCTGCCACCAGACGGGTGGAGTGCATCTGGCTGACCTCGCACTCGATCTTGAAGTTGCCCGAGTAGACCAGCATGGCCCCCAGACATTCGCCGGCGTCCTCGGTGGTGTGGGGAGCGGCCAGAATGGCGAAGGGATTGTGCTGGTGGCTGCTGGCGCCGCGGGCCGACCGCAGGGTCTGGATGGCGTGGGCCAGCGGGGTGCGCTCAGGCTGACGCTCCATGCAGTGGCGCCCGTGGAAGTGGATCAGCTCCCACTCGCCGAAGGGCAGGTCCAGGCAGGCCGAAGCGGCCTTGTCCAGCTGGATGGCGGCGGAGCCGCCGTTTTCCACCAGGGCGGCCCGGGTGATGACGTCGGCGTCGTGGTAGACGCCGTACAGCAGCACCACCGTCAGGCCGGTCACCGGGTCCTTCAGGGTGAGGCGGAGGGTCTCGCACTCGCCGCCGTTGTCAAAGGCGGCGGGCAGGCCGGGCAGCTCGTACTTGCCGGGCAGGATCTCCGCCCCGGCAAACCGCAGGTCGGCGGCACGGCTGCCGTCGGCGGCGGTGAGGCGCAGGCAGCCGATGCGGTAGTCGCCCACCCCGCTGCCGGTGTATTCCTGGCAGAGGGTGTCCAGGGAGTAGTCGCGCTGGGCGTCCAGCCCGGCGGGCTGGGGCGAAAAACCGCAGTCGGAGCGGAACTCCAGACCGCGCAGGTCGGCCTCGCCGATGGAGGGACCGTAGTACAGATGATGCACAATGCCCAGCTCATCGGCCCACAGCTGATAGCTGGTATGGGCGGTGTGGAGGGTGATCAGGCCGGTTTCGGGGTCTTTGCGGATACTCATAGACAGTATCCTCCTTCTTTCAGCATTATAACCTGAAAATGGCGCCCAGCCAATCTGGGGGCCGGGCACCATTGCGGCAAATGGGGTGGCAGGCCGCCGCCTGCGCCCGCGGGGGGCAGGGCAGGCGGGCCGGACGCTGCCGGTCAAACAGTGCAGAGGGTGACGCGTCGGCTTACTTGCCGCCGGTCATGGCAATGCCCTGGATGAACTGCTTCTGGAACAGCAGGTAGATGATGACCATGGGAACCATAGCCAGCAGGCTGCCTGCCATCAGGACGGGGAAGTTGGTGGTGAACTGGCCGTTCAGGGTGGACAGGCCGGCGGACAGGGTCATCATGTTCAGGTCGGTGTTGCAGATCAGAGGCCACATCAGGTCGGAGTAAGCAAACACCGCGGTGAAGATGGCCAGAGCGGCCATGCTGGGCCCGGTCAGGGGCAGCATGACTTTGTAGAAAGCCTGCCACTTGTTGCAGCCGTCCAGATAGGCGGCCTCAGCGATGTCGTTGGGGATGGCAAGATACGCCTGCCGCAGGAAGAAGGTGCCGAAGGCGGAGACCAGGCCCGGGAACACCAGGGCGAAGATGGAGTTGGTCATGCCCACCTTGGCCAGCATCAGGTACTGGGGAGTGATGAAGATCTGGCTGGGCAGCATCATCTGAACCAGGATGATGGCGAACAGGGCGTTCTTGAAGGGGAAGTGGAGCTTGGCGAAAGCGTAGCCGGCCATCGAGCTGAAGATCACAGCGCACACCACGCGGAAGAAGATCAGCAGGGCGGTGTTGATGTACAGGTTGACGAAGGGCAGGCTTTCGAGGGCGGTGACGAAGTTGTCAAAGTTCCACTGGGAGGGCAGGATCTGGGGCGGAATGGCCATGCTCTCGGCCTGGGTCTTGAAGCAGGTCAGGACCATCCACACAAAGGGGAAGATCATGAGGATGCTGCCCAGGATCAGGACTGCATAAGTGAGAGCCTTGGTAACCCGCTTGGAGTTTTTCATGCTTTTGGTTGCAGTAGTATCCATCTTTTACACCTCGTAATTGACCCACTTCTTCTGGCCGATGAACTGGATGAGGGTCACGGCACCGATCAGCAGGACGGTCCAGACGACGATGGCGGAGGCATAGCCCTTGTCACCGGCGATGAAGCTCTCGCGGTAGAACAGGGACATAAGGCTCTGTGCATCGTTCAGGGCGGGGTTGGCGTCGTCCACCATCATGTAGATCAGATCAAAGACCTTCAGGGAGGACATCAGACGCATAATCAGCACGACGAACAACGTGGGGGAGACCATGGGCAGGGTGATGCTGAAGAACTGGCGCACCTTGGAAGCGCCGTCCAGATCCGCTGCCTCGTACAGGCTGACCGAGATGTTCTGCAGGCCAGCCAGCAGCAGGACCGCGTCGTAGCCGATGTTGCTCCAGATCTGGACGATGGAGCAGGTAATCAGCACGATGTGGGAATCCGTCAGCCAGCCGATGTCAAGGCCCAGCAGTGTATTAATAATACCATACTGTGAGTTAAAAATCCACTTCCAAACCATGGCCACGGCGGCGGGAGCGACGACCATGGGCAGGAAGAAGATGGCGCGGAAGGTGGTGCGGCCGCGGATCTTGCTGTTCAGCAGGACGGCCACGATCAGGGACAGGAAGATGCCCACGGGCACCGTCATAATGCAGAAGAAGATGGTGTTGCCGGTGGCCTTCCAGAACTCGGCGTTCTGGAACATCTCGATGTAGTTGTCGATGCCCTCAAACTCGAACTCGCCGAAGGGCAGGGACTTGGAAAAGCTCATGTAAATGGTCTCGATGAAGGGCCAGATGTTCAGCACGATCAGACCGATGATGGTGGGGGCCACCATGATCAGACCCCAGACGGCTCCGTCGCGGCCCAGTTTGGACGTTTTTTCCATGATGTGCCTCCTTTATTCTTCGTAGTACTCGGCGCTGGCCTGGTCCACAATCTGCTGCATCTGGTTCAGGCCGTCGTCCAGGGAGAGGGCGCCGGTGTAGATCTTCAGCAGGGTGTCGCTGACCGGGGTTTTCCACTCGGGACGGGCGGCGTTGTTGACACTCTGGACGCAGTAGTCGAACATATCAATGAAGCAGGTGATGTTGATGGGGTACTGGTCGAAGCAGCTGACCCAGCTGTCCTCCATGCCGATGTAGGCCGGGATGGCGGCGCCGCTCTCGCCCTGGATGCGCTGGCCCTCGGCGCTGCCGAAGAACTTGAGCACGTCCATGACCACATCCAGATGCTTGTTGGTCTTGGTGGTGGCGTAGGACAGGCCGTTGGAAATGGTGGCCCGGCCATCGCCGCTCATGGGGTTGGGGCACTTGGGCAGGACGGCCACGTCCCACTTGCCCACCATGTCGGGATAGTTCTGCAGCTCAGGCAGGATGTTCCAGTCGCCCTCCAGGAACATGGCGCCCTTCTCGGAGAAGAAGGCGGTGCCGGGGGCGGTCTCGGCGAAGTAGGTCTGGGTGGGGCACCAGTCGTACTTCTGCAGGCCGATGTAGAAATCCATGGCCATCTTGGTGGCGGGATCGGTGAAGTTGGCGCGGGTCTTGTCCTCGGTCAGGATGCTGCCGCCGGCCTGATAGACGAAGTTCCAGTAACCCAGCTGGTCGTCGCCGTAGGCCATGTAGCCGTAGTAGCCGGTGGCGTCGTAGATCTTCTGGGAAGCTTCCACCAGGGTGTCCCAGGTCCAGGTCTCGTCGGGGTAGCTGACGCCGGCGGCGTCAAACATTTCTTTGTTGTAGACCAGGCCCACCGAGTCCTTGTCCTTGGGGACGGCGTACAGCTTGCCGTCCGAGCCGCTGGCGTTGGCCAGCGAAATGTCGGAAAAGTGCTCGGTCTCGACGATGGCCGAGCAGTCGGGCAGCTTGCCGTTGTCGGCGTACTTGAGGATCTCGTTGGTGTGCATCCAGAAAATGTCGGGGGCCTGTTTGGCCATGGTGGCCGCTTCCAGTTTGGTCCAGTACTCGTCCCAGCTGGTGACCTGCACCTCGATGACGACGTCGGGGTGCTGTTCCGTGTAGGCGTCGCACATGGCCTGCATACCGTCGCGCTGGGCAACGTCCCAGATCTGGAACGTCAGATGGGTCTTGCCATCGCTCGCACCGCCGCAGCCGGTGGTCAGGCTTGCTGCCGCCAGCGCGGCTGTAGCCGCAAGGAACGAACGGCGAGAAATCTTCTTCATAAGCCATCTCCTTTGATTTGCTTGGGTAAGGGGTTGAAGGATGGGAATGCGCTTGTCCGGACAGCTGGTCAGACAGGACTGTTCCTATTTCGTCATTGTGATGAAAATATGAACAGAAAATTATGCGTTGTGCACGTTGCATAATTTTTACTCCACTCTTGTGGAAATATTATACATTGTATGGAGAGGATTTTGAATGCCACAATGCAGTTTTTTATATTCCATTTTCTAGGAAATATAGCTTTTTAGTTGAAATGGGGACGCATTATGGTATATAATAAACCCGGGAGGTGTTTGTCGTGGATCAAGAGATGAAAGACCCCGAAAAACTGAAGTTTCATGTATTCAAGGACGAGCGTTTCATTGATCTGAACCTGTATCAGTTCGGCTGGGAGCGCACCAGTCCCACCCATTCCTATGGGCCCTACGCCCGCAACCATTACCTGTTTCACTACGCCATTGCGGGCCGGGGGGTGCTGCTGGCCAACGGCAACGAATACGAAATCCCGGCGGGACACGGCTTTTTGATTGTGCCGGGCCATATCACCACCTACCGTTCCGACCCGGAGGACCCCTGGGAATACACCTGGCTGGAATTTGACGGCCTGCGCGCCCACGAGAGCCTCCATCTGGCGGGAATCAGCGGCAGCCAGCCGGTCTATACCCCCCGCACCGCCGAGGCGGGCCGCCAGGTGCAGGAGCAGATGCTGTACATCGTCAACCACGCCGACGCCAGCCCGGTGCACCTGATCGCCCACGGCTTTTTGTTTCTGGACAGCCTGGTCCAGTGCTCGGCGGGCCGCCGGTGCGGCGGCGAGCGCCGGGTCCGGGACTTTTACGTCAAGGAGGCCCTGACCTTCATCGAGCAGAACTATCAGCGTGACATCTCGGTGGAGGAAATCGCGGCGGTCAGCGGCCTCAACCGCAGCTATTTCGGCAAAGTGTTCCGGGACGCCGTGGGCGAAAGCCCCCAGGCCTACCTGCTCCACTACCGGATGGCCCGGGCCGCCCAGCTGCTGAAGGAGACCCGCCTGTCCATCGGGGAAATTGCGGCCCAGGTCAGCTACGACAACCAGCTGCATTTTTCCCGCGCCTTTAAGAATGTACACGGCATCTCCCCCCGGGAGTACCGTTCCACCCACCTGCTGGAGCCGCCCCAGAAGCTCCAGCCCTGACGGTTTGCCTGTTGGTATAAAGTGTATTGCGCCGCGCGCATAAAAATGCCCGCCCCTGCCGGGAGCTGACGCTCCGGAAGGGCGGGCTTTTTGATTTTGGCGGGGGATTATTCCTCCAGCGGGCTCTCGTAGGCGGCGAAGCCGCTGGACTTGTAGATCTGGCCGTCCTTGGTGCACCAGAGGGCCTCGACGCCGTCCAGGCTTTCGATGAGCTCCATGCCTTCCTCCAGCGGCATGCAGAAGATGCCGGTGGACAGGCAGTCGGCCAGGCCCGAGTCGGGGCAGAGGATGGTGACCGCCGTGAAGTAATCGGCGGGCCAAAGGGTGTCGGGGTCGATGATGTGATGATACCGCACCCCGTCCACCGTGTAGTAGCGCTGGTAGTCGCCGCTGGTGACCAGGGCCATGTCGTTGGACTGGACCACCGCAATCAGGGAGGAGGAGCTGTCGTACAGCATGGAGTCATCCCAGGGGCTGACCACGCCGCTCTCCCAGGACTGGCCCTTGGGCTTGGAGCCGATGGAACGCAGGTTTCCGCCCACGCTCACCGAGGCGCTGACCAGGCCCCGGGCCTGGGCGGCCTGACAGACCTGCTCCACGGCATAGCCCTTGCCCACGCTGCCCACGTCCAGCCGCATCTCGGGGTCGGCCAGATAGACGGTGCCGGCCTCGTGGTCGATGATGATGTCGTTGATGTCGCAGTGCTGGGCGGCGGCTTCCAGTTCCTCCTGGGTGGGCAGGGCGTTGTCGGCGTCCGAGGGGTCGGCCTCGGCGGCCTCGCGGTAGTCGTGCCAGATGGCCAGCACGCTGCCCATGGCCACGTTCAGCTGGCCGTTGGTGGTGTCGTACAGCTCCAGGGCCTCGTCCAGCATGTCGATGATTTTCTGATCCACCTTCACCGGGGCCACGCCGGCGTTGTCGTTGATGGTCTTGATGTTGTTGACGCCCTCGTAATCATTATAAATGTCATAGAGCTGGTGATACTCCACCAGATCGGCGTGGAGGGCCTCCATCTGCTTGTTAAATTCGGCCTGGCTGTCGCAGTAGGCGATGACCTGGGTCATGGTGTCAAAGACATCAAAATAGTAGGCGTTGAACCGCTGGGCGTTGTCGCTGACGGTGGTCTTGGGGCTGCGGCTGCAGCCCGCCAGCATGGCCATCGTCAGGGCCAGACAGGCCCCCAGGGCAAAAAGGCGCTGGATGGTTTTCACAGGGCGGTTACCTGTCCTTTCTCGGCCAGCATCTGGGCCAGCAGGTCCCCAAAGACCCACTGCCGGGTGGCCGGCGTCACGGTGGCCCGCAGGGGAATCTGGGCCTTGGCCTGGTCCAGCAGGTCAAACAGGGTGGCGGCGTCCCGCGGGCGGAAGTTGGCCAGCACGATGGCCGGCGGACAGGCTCCCGGCTCCAGAGCCAGGGTGCGGCCGGCGTTCACCGGCACCTCTCCCAGCAGCTGGGCCACCGTCTGGCCGGCCTGGGCCGGGGCGACCACCTGTACCTTCATCCCGAAGGCGTCGGCCATCCCGTCCAGGATGCCCCGGTCCCCGGGGGCCAGATTCCAGGCCAGGACCATGGGAACCCCGGCGTTCTGGTTGCGGGCAATATGAGCTTTCATAGGGTGTACCTCTTTCCGATGATGAATCGTTCAGAGTATACCACAAACCCCGCCGAAAGAAAACACCGCCGCATCAAAAAAGCCCCGGGCGGACCCGGGGCACAGGGGAGGATTGCAGGAAGAATATAAACATGTGCGGACCAAACCCGCCGGCAGGACTTCGTGAAGCAGACAGCGGTCAGCGGTACCGTGTGAAAAACAGGCTGCACAAAGCCTTGGACTCACAGGGCCGCAGGCCGGGAGCCTCATAAAGCGGCTGAAAGTCTGCCGCCGGCAGGGCCTTGTGAAGCCCACAGCAGTCAGCGGTACCAGGTAAAGCTTTTTGCCAAGCTTTTTCACGAAAAAGCGGGCCGCAGGCCGGGAACCTTATAAAGCGGCTGAAAGCTTGCCGCCGGCAGGACTTCGTGAAGCCCACAGCAGTCAGCGGTACCAGGTAAAGCTTTTTGCCAAGCTTTTTCACGAAAAAGCGGGCCGCAGGCCGGGAACCTTATAAAGCGGCTGAAAGCTTGCCGCCGGCAGGGCCTTGTGAAGCCCACAGCAGTCAACGGTCCCGTGTGAAAAGCTTTTTGCCTACTTTTTCTCCGAAAAAGTAGGTTAGTTCCAGGTTTTGCCGAAGAAGGTGACTTCTTCCTTTAAGAAGGCGGTCAGCTCATCGAACTGGTCGGGGGTCAGGCTCTGGGCTCCGTCGCACTTGGCCTTGGCCGGGTCGTTGTGCACCTCGATCATCAGTCCGTCGGCCCCCGCCGCCACCGCCGCTTTGGCCAGCTGGGGCACCATCCAGGCCTGGCCGCAGGCATGGCTGGGGTCCACCACCACCGGCAGATGGGTCATCTTGTGCAGCATCACCACCGCCGCCAGGTCCAGCGTGTTGCGCATGCTGGTCTCAAAGGTCCGGACGCCCCGCTCGCAGAGGATCACATTTTCGTTGCCCTCGGCCATGATGTATTCGGCGCTCATCACCAGCTCTTCCAGGGTGTTGGCCAGACCCCGCTTGAGCAGCACCGGCTTGTTCTGGCGTCCTACCGCCTTCAGCAGCTCGAAATTCTGCATGTTCCGGGCCCCGATCTGGATCAGGTCCACGTTTTCAAACAGGGGCAGGTGCTCGGTGTTCATGATTTCGGTGACAATGGGGCTGCCGGTGGCCCGGCGGGCCAGCTTGAGCAGGTCCAGACCCTCGCTGCGCATCCCCTGGAACGAGTAGGGAGACGTGCGGGGCTTGAATGCCCCGCCCCGCAGCAGGCTGGCTCCCGCCGCCTTTACCCGCTGGGCACAGTAGGTGATCTGCTCCTCGCTCTCGATGCTGCAGGGACCCGCAATCATGGCAAAGTTCCCGCCGCCGATCTTGACCCCTTCAATGTCCACCACCGTGTCGTCGGGATGAAACTTCCGGTTGGCCTTCTTGTAGGGCTCCGACACCCGGCGCACTGTCTCCACGACGGGGTTAGCCAACACCCAGCTCTCGGCTATGGCCTTGGTGTCGCCGATCAGGCCCAGAATGTGGGTGTCGCGGCCCTTCGAGTCGTTGATCTCGAAGCCCATGGTGGTCAGTTCGTGGCAGAATTCACGGACCTGCGCCTCCGGCGCGTCCTGCTTGAGAATGATAATCATAGGTTCCCTCTCCTTTGCTTGGCCGTGTGTGAAATGTGCTTGATTCAGTACAGTGAATTGTTGAGGATACTATAGCACTTCATGACAGTGAAGTCAAGAGGGAAAACGGAAAAATTTTCCCCCGGTTGGCCCGCGCCGGGTGTTCTTTATAAGAAAAGTGTGGTAAAATAAAATCAGCCGGCGAAGTCCGGCGCAAAAACCAGATAGAGGGAAGTATCAAACAATGGCAAAGGAAGCCAAAACCAACGCCATGCGGATGCTGGAAAAGGCCAAGGTGGCCTATACCGCCCACGAGTACCCCCACGAAGAAGGGGTGGCTGTGGACGGGGCGACGGTAGCCCGCAGCATGGGGCAAGACCCGGCCTGTGTGTTCAAGACCCTGGTGACCCAGGGCGCCAGCCGGAATTATTTCGTGTTCGTCATCCCGGTGGAGGCCGAGCTGGACCTGAAGGCCGCGGCCCGCAGCGTGGGGGAGAAGAGCGTGGCCATGATCCACGTGGCCGACATCAACAAGGTCACCGGCTACATCCGGGGCGGATGCAGCCCGGTGGGGATGAAAAAACAATACGTCACGGTGTTTGACGACAGCGTCCTGACCCAGGAGAAAGTGTATGTGTCGGCGGGACGGATCGGCCTGCAGATTTGCTGCGCCCCGGCCGATCTGATCCGGGCGGCCCAGGCCAAAACCGCTGCCATCACCCACCGTGCGGCGGAATAAATGCGGTTTTATTTGACGGCAGTTTGTTTAAAAAAAGAAAGCCCGCACCCCGCCCGACCCTTTGTAAAAAAGAAGTCGTACTATTGTAAGTTTACGTGGGGAAATTGCACAAAACTTTCCGAATGTGCTCCGAACAGGTAAAACACAAGGGAGAATTTGTGTAAAATCCCTTTGCAAAGGCGTCGGTTTGCCGTACACTGTAGATGAGAAGGGGCGCCGCCCGGCGCTCCCGACAGCAAAAAAACAGGCGTCCCGCGGGGCGCCGGGGATGGACGGTGCAATGGGCTTGCAGACAAAGAGCTTGGTTGAGCCGCAGGGCGCGCAGGCGCTGCTGTTCTGGCTCAAGGGATTCAGCCGGCGGACGCCGAATGCTCCCGCCGTGCTTTGCCGTACCGTCCTGGTTGCAGAATAAGGCCGTGGTGTAGCCGCATCACAGCCTTTTTTGTTTTGCTGGGGGCTTCGGCCCGTTTTTCAGGAAAAGGATGGAGGATAAAGAGTATGATTCGTAAAGTAGCCGTTATCATGGGTTCGGACAGTGACTGGCCGGTGGTCAAGGGTGCCTGCAGCCAGCTGAAGGCGCTGGGCATTCCCTTTGAGGCCCACATCCTGTCGGCCCACCGCACTCCGGCCGAGGCCGCAGCCTTTGCCCGGCAGGCGCGGGAGGCGGGCTTTGGTGTGATCCTCTGCGCAGCCGGCATGGCTGCCCACCTGGCCGGCGCCTTTGCCGCCAACACCACCCTGCCGGTCATCGGCATCCCCATGAAGGGCGGCGCCATGGACGGCCTGGACGCCCTGCTGGCCACCGTCCAGATGCCCAGCGGCATCCCTGTGGCCACGGTGGCCCTGAACGGCGCCAAGAACGCCGCCTGGCTGGCAGCCCAGATCCTGGCTCTGTCGGACGAGGGCCTGGCCGCACGGCTGGAGGAGGAGCGGGCCAAGATGGGCCGCGAGATCGCCGCCAAGGAAGAGAAGCTTCAGCAGGAGCTGGCCGCCCTGTAAGCGCCGCCCCCGACCGGAATATTACGGAACAGCAAAGGAGCCAGAATGTCTGATTTTGCATACCCCCTCCACGAGGAGTGCGGTGTTTTTGGTATTTACGATAAGGCCGGCACCGAGGACGTGTCGGTGGCGGTGTACTCCGCCCTGTATGCTCTGCAGCACCGCGGCCAGGAGAGCTGCGGCATGGCCGTCAACGAGGACGGCGTCATCACCGGCCACCGGGACCTGGGCCTGGTGAACGAAGTGTTCACCCCCCAGGTGATGGCCTCCCTCCACAAGCCCGAAGCCCACATGGCCACCGGCCATGTCCGCTACGCCACCGCCGGCAGCCGTGTGCGGGCCAACGCCCAGCCCATGATTGTCCGCCATGGCCGCGGCACCATGGCCCTGTGCCACAACGGCAACCTGACCAATGCGGTCCAGCTGCGCAACGCCCTGGAGAACGACGGCGCCATCTTCCATGGTTCCTCCGACACCGAGGTCATCTGCTACCTGCTCACCCGCAACCGCCTCAAGCACCAGAGCATCGAGCAGGCCGTGGCCGCCACCATGGACCAGCTGGACGGCGCCTACAGCCTGGTGATCATGTCGGCCACCAAGCTGATCGCCGTCCGTGACCCCCGGGGCTACCGGCCCCTGTGCATCGGCACCCTGCCGGGGGGCGGCTACGTCTTTGCCAGCGAGAGCTGCGCCCTGGACGCCGTGGGCGCGGCCTACCTGCGGGACATCGAGCCGGGCGAGATCGTGGTGGCAGGCCCCGACGGCCTGCGCAGCAACCGGGAACACTGCGGCAAACAGCCCCGCCAGATGTGCGTCTTTGAGTATATTTACTTTGCCCGGCCCGACAGCGTCATCGAGGGCTGCTCGGTCCACGAGGCCCGGATGCAGGCCGGCCGGTTCCTGGCCCAGGAACACCCGGTGGAGGCCGACGTGGTCATCGGCGTGCCCGACTCGGGCCTGGACGCCGCCCTGGGCTACGCCGAGGCCAGCGGCATCCCCTACGGCATCGGCTTCATCAAGAACAAGTACATCGGCCGTACCTTCATCCAGGGCAACCAGAAACAGCGGGAGAACAGCGTCCGCATCAAGCTGAACGTCATTGCCAGCACCGTCCGGGACAAGCGGGTGGTCCTGATCGACGACTCTATCGTCCGCGGCACCACCTCCGCCCGCATCATCAAGCTGCTGCGGGACGCCGGCGCCAGGGAAGTGCACTTCCGGGTTTCGGCCCCGCCCTTCAAGTACCCCTGCTACTTCGGCACCGATATCCCCGACCAGAAGATGCTGGTGGCCACCGGCCGCAGCGTCGACCAGATCAATGAGATCATCGGCGCCGACACCCTGGGGTACCTGTCCACCGAACACGTTGTCCAGCTGGCCAAAGGGGCCGGCTGCGGCTTCTGCACCGCCTGCTTCACCGGCGAATACGCCGTCAAGCCCGAGGTGGTGCTCTCGACCGACATCCACGACCGTCCCCTGCGCCAGCGGCCCAAGGGGGAGAAAAAGTTAGGAGAGTAAATCATGGAAAAGAGCTATTCGGAAAGCTATAAGGCAGCCGGCGTTGACATCACCGCGGGCTATCGCTCGGTCGAGCTGATGAAGCAGTACGTCAGCCGCACCATGAATGAACACTGCATCGGCGGTCTGGGCGGCTTCGGCGGCCTGTTCGAGCTGGACTGCACCGGCATCCAGCACCCGGTGCTGATCTCGGGCACCGACGGCGTGGGCACCAAGCTGCGCATCGCCATGCTGATGGACAAGCACGACACGGTGGGCATTGACTGCGTGGCCATGTGCGTCAACGACGTCATCTGCGCCGGCGCCAAGCCCCTGGTGTTCCTGGATTACATCGCCTGCGGCAAGAACGTCCCCGAGAAGATCGCCGACCTGGTCAAGGGCGTGGCCGAGGGCTGCGTCCAGGCAGGCGCTGCCCTGGTGGGCGGCGAGACCGCCGAAATGCCCGGCTTCTACCCCGAGGACGAGTACGACCTGGCCGGCTTCACGGTGGGCGTGGTGGACAAGAGCAAGATCCTGGACAACAACACCATGGTCCCGGGGGATGTGATTCTGGCTCTGCCCTCCTCGGGCGTCCACTCCAACGGCTTCTCCCTGGTGCGCAAGGTCTTTGACCTGGAGAACCACCCCGAAGTCCTGAAGGAGACCCCCGCCGAGCTGGAGGGCCGCACCCTGGGCGAGGCCCTGCTGGCCCCCACCAAGATTTACGTCAAGCCGGTTCTGGCCGTTCTGGAGCAGGTGGCCGTCCGCGGCATCTCCCACATCACCGGCGGCGGCTTCTACGAGAATATCCCCCGCAGCCTGAAGAAGGGCTGCTGCGCCAAGATCAAGAAATCCGACGTGCGCACCCCCGGCCTGTTCGCCCTGCTGCAGAAGGCCGGCAACATTCCCGAGCGTGATATGTTCAACACCTTCAACATGGGCGTGGGCATGATCCTCACCGTTCCCGCCGATCAGGCAGACAAGGCCCTGGAGATCCTCCACGCCAACGGCGAGCCGGAGGCCTACCGCCTGGGCGTCATCGCAGAGGGCGAGGGGGTTGAACTGTGGTAAAGATCGCGGTTCTGGTCTCGGGCGGCGGCACCAACCTGCAGGCGCTGCTGGACAGCGAGGCCCGGGGTGAAAACCCCAACGGCAAAATCACCCTGGTGGTGGCCTCCAAGCCCGGGGTCTACGCCCTGGAGCGGGCCGAAAAGGCCGGGGTGGAGCACTGTGTGGTCCGCCGCAAGGACTACGCCACCGCCGCCGATTTTGACGCGGCGCTGCTGGATGTGCTCAAGAGCCACGACATCGGCCTGGTGGTGCTGGCAGGGTTCCTGTCGGTGCTGGGCCCCAGCGTGGTCCAGGCTTATCCCCGCCGCATCCTCAACGTTCACCCGGCCCTGATCCCCTCGTTCTGCGGGCCGGGCATGTACGGCCTGCGGCCCCATGAGGCCGCCCTGGCCCGGGGCTGCAAGGTCACCGGCGCCACCGTCCACTTTGTCAACGAGGAGTGCGACGGCGGGCCCATCCTGCTGCAGAAGGCGGTGGACATCCTGCCCGGGGACACCCCCGAGGTGCTCCAGAAGCGTGTGATGGAGCAGGCCGAATGGAAGCTGCTGCCCCAGGCCGTGGCCATGGTCTGCAGCGGCGAGATCGTGTGATGACAGGAGGAATCTGCAAATGGAAAAGATCGACCTGAACGCCTACCTGGCGAACAACGAATATCCCGGCCGGGGCATTGCCGTGGCCATGGCCCCCGACGGACGCCAGATATTCATCGGCTACTTCATCATGGGCCGCAGCGCCAACAGCCGCAACCGCGTCTTTGATCCGCTGCCCGAGCGGGGCGGCATCTGCACCATGGCCGCCGACCCCGCCAAGCTGGAGGACCCCAGCCTCATCATCTATAACCCGGTGCTGACCCTGGGCTCCACCCATATCGTCACCAACGGCGACCAGACCGACACCATCTACGACGGCATGTGCCGCGGCCAGAGCTTTGCGGATGCTTTGCGCACCCGCACCTTTGAGCCGGACGGCCCCAACTGGACCCCCCGCATCTCGGCGGTGGTCTACGCCGACGGCAGCTACCAGATGAGCATTCTCAAGTCCGCCGACGGCAACGGGGACAGCGTCCAGCGCTATTTCTTTGATTATCCCCAGCCGGTGGCAGGGGAGGGCCACTTCATCAGCACCTACAAGTGCAACGGCAACCCCATCCCCAGCTTTGAGGGCGAGCCTTTGCGGTTTGCCTGCCCCCGCACGGTGGGCGACTTTGCCAAGGGCCTGTGGGAGAACCTGAACCCGGACAACAAGGTCAGCCTGTTCGCCCGGGTCATCGACCTGGAGAGCGGCGAGAGCGGCGATCTGATCTACAACAAGTACGAAGCCGTGGACAGCTCGATGGACGACCCCGAGGAGCCTGCCCTCCTGCCCGAGGAAATGGAATAACCCATCCTTTCAACCGGATGACTTATTTGAACGCGGAGGTATTGCAATGAACGAACTTGCTCTGAAATACGGCTGCAACCCCAACCAGAAGCCCAGCCGCATCTATATGGAGAACGGCGGGGACCTGCCCGTCACCGTCCTGAACGGCCGCCCGGGCTACATCAACTTCCTGGACGCCCTCAACTCGATCCAGCTGGTGTTTGAGCTGAAAAAGGCTCTGGGGATGCCGGCGGCTGCCTCCTTCAAGCACGTCTCCCCGGCGGGCGCGGCCCTGGGCCTGCCCCTGACCGAGGTGGAGCGGAAGATGTACCACATTGACCCCGCCATGGAGCTGTCCCCCCTGGCCTGCGCCTACGCCCGGGCCCGCGGCGCCGACCGCATGTCCTCCTTCGGCGACTGGATCGCCCTGAGCGACGTCTGCGACGTGCCCACCGCCAAGCTGATTCAGCACGAGGTGTCGGACGGCATCATCGCCCCAGGCTATGAGCCCGAGGCCCTGGCCATCCTGGCCAGCAAGAAGAAGGGCAACTACAACGTGGTGGCCATTGATCCGGCCTACCGCCCCGCCCCCATCGAGCGCAAGCAGGTCTACGGCATCACCTTTGAGCAGGGCCGCAACGAGCTGGAGATCAACGCCGACACCATGCTGAACAACTTCGTCACCGAGAACAAAGAGGTGACCGAGGAGCAGAAGCGGGATCTGATCATCAGCCTCATCACCCTGAAGTACACCCAGTCCAACAGCGTCTGCTACGTCTCGGGCGGCCAGACCATCGGCGTGGGCGCCGGCCAGCAGAGCCGCATCCACTGCACCCGCCTGGCCGGCCAGAAGGCCGACAACTGGCAGCTGCGCCACATGGACAAGGTGCTGAACCTGCCTTTCCGGGACGACGTCTCCAAGCCCAACCGTGACAACGCCATCGACGTCTACATCGGCGACACCCCCGAGGACGTCATCGGCGATGACGTGTGGGCCGAGACCTTCACCCGCCAGCCCGAGCCCCTGACCGCCGAGGAAAAGAAAGAGTACCTCAGCCACGTCACCGGCGTCTGCCTGGGCTCGGACGCCTTCTTCCCCTTCGGCGACAACATCGAGCGGGCCCGCCGCAGCGGCGTCACCGCCATTGTCCAGCCCGGCGGCTCCATCCGCGACCAGCAGGTCATCGATACCTGCAACAAGTACGGCATCGCCATGGCCTTCTGCGGCCTGCGGCTGTTCCATCACTGAGCCGGAAAGGGGAGGGATACTGCGATGAAAATTCTGGTAGTGGGCGGCGGCGGCCGCGAACATGCCATCATCCGCGCCCTGAAAAAGAGCCCGGACTGCGGTGAGATCTGGTGCGCCCCCGGCAACGGCGGCATCGGCTATGACGCCAAATGCAAGGACATCAAGGCCACCGACGTGGAGGCCATGGTGGCCTTCGCCCAGGAGGAAAAGTTCGACTACGTGGTGGTGGCTCAGGACGACCCCCTGGCCCTGGGCATGGTGGATGCCCTGGCCGCGGTGGGCATCCCCGCCTTTGGCCCCGACAAGGCTGCCGCACGGATCGAGGCCTCCAAGGTCTTTTCCAAGAACCTGATGAAGAAATACGGCATCCCCACCGCCGCCTATGAGACCTTCGACGACCCCGCCAAGGCCATGGAGTATATCCGGGCCCAAAACCGCTGGCCGGTGGTCATCAAGGCCGACGGCCTGGCCCTGGGCAAGGGCGTGCTGATCTGCGAGGATGAGCCCGCCGCCGAGGCCGGCATCCAGGAGATCATGCTGGGCAAGAAGTTCGGCGCATCGGGCAGCCGGGTGGTGGTGGAGGAGTTCCTCACCGGCCCGGAGGTCAGCGTCCTCAGCTTCACCGACAGCAAGGTGGTCAAGCCCATGGTGTCCTCCATGGACCACAAGCGGGCCTGCGACAACGACACCGGCCTGAACACCGGCGGCATGGGCACCATCGCCCCCAACCCCTACTACACCCCGGCGGTGGCCCAGCGGTGCATGGAGGAGATCTTCCTGCCCACCATCCGGGCCATGGAGGCCGAGGGCTGCCCCTTCAAGGGATGCCTGTACTTCGGCCTGATGCTGACCCCCGACGGCCCCAAGGTCATCGAGTACAACTGCCGCTTCGGCGACCCCGAAGCCCAGGTGGTGCTGCCCCTGCTGGACAGCGACCTGCTGACCGTCATGAACGCCTGCACCAACGGCACCCTGGCCGACACCGAGGTGAAGTTCCGGGACGGCGCGGCGGCCTGCGTCATTCTGGCGTCGGGCGGCTACCCCGTCAGCTATGAGAAGGGCAAGGAGATCACCGGCCTGACCGAAGGCCAGCTGCCCGGCGCAGAGGACGTCACCGTCTACCACGCCGGCACCGCCGTCAAGGACGGCAAGCTGGTCACCTCCGGCGGCCGCGTGCTGGGCGTCACCGCCACCGGCGGGGACCTGCCCGCCGCCCTGGCCAAGGCCTATCAGGCTGCCGACCAGATTCACTTTGACAAGCTCCACCGCCGCAGCGACATCGGCCGGCGGGCCCTCCAGGCCCTGGAGGCCCGGAAGTAACCCCGGCGGCAGGGAAGACAAGAAGCAAAAAAGGACCCCTTGCGGGCCGCCCGGTATGGAAATCGGGCTGCCCCGTCGGGGGCCGGACGGATAAAAAGCTGTATCCAGTACAGAGGAGATGAGCCTATGGTTTACAGAATTTATGTGGAAAAAAAGCCGGGCTTCGACGGCGAGGTCCGTCAGCTCCAGAATGAGCTGACCACCCTGCTGGGCATCCGCAGCCTGACCGGCCTGCGGCTGCTCAACCGCTACGACGTCGAGGATATTTCGGAGGAGCTGTTCCGCCAGTGCGCCAACACCGTGTTCAGCGAGCCCCCGGTGGACAATACCTATGATACCCTGCCCGCCCACGAGGGCGCAGCCTTTGCGGTGGAGTACCTGCCCGGCCAGTTTGACCAGCGGGCCGATTCGGCCGCTGAGTGCATCCAGCTCATCAGCCAGGGCGAGCGCCCGCTGGTGCGGTCGGCCCGGGTCTACCTGCTGGAAGGCAGCCTGACCGAGGCCGAGCTGGCCGAGATTAAGAAGTACGTCATCAACCCGGTGGAGGCCCGGGAGGCCTCTCTGGATGTGCGGGAAACCCTCAAGATGACCTACGCCGTGCCCCAGGCCGTGGCCACCCTCACCGGCTTTGGTGAGCTGGACGAGGCCGGCCTCAAGGCCTTCATCGCCGAAAAGGGCCTGGCCATGGACTATGGCGACATCAAGTTCTGCCAGGAGTATTTCCGCAGCGAGCACCGTGACCCCACCATCACCGAGATCAAGATGATCGACACCTATTGGTCGGATCACTGCCGCCACACCACCTTCGGCACCATCCTGGACGACGTCCAGATCGACGACGAAGTGGTCCAGGCCGCCTTTGACCGCTACATGGCCCTGCGCCAGGAGACCGGCCGGGACAAAAAGCCCCGCTGCCTGATGGATATGGCCACCATCGGCGCCAAGGCCCTGAAGCAGCGCGGCATCCTGAAGAACCTGGACGAGAGCGAAGAGATCAACGCCTGCACCGTCAAGATCAAGTGCGACGTGGACGGCGAGGAGCAGGACTGGCTGTTCCTGTTCAAGAACGAGACCCATAACCACCCCACCGAGATCGAGCCCTTCGGCGGCGCAGCCACCTGCATCGGCGGCGCCATCCGTGACCCCCTGTCCGGCCGCAGCTATGTCTATCAGGCCATGCGCGTCACCGGCGCAGGGGACCCCCTGGTTCCGGTCAGCGAGACCCTGCCCGGCAAGCTGCCCCAGCGCAAGCTGGTGACCACCGCAGCCGCCGGCTATTCCTCCTACGGCAACCAGATCGGCCTGGCCACCGGCCAGGTGGATGAGATCTACCATCCCGGCTATGTGGCCAAGCGGATGGAGATCGGCGCGGTGGTGGGCGCCACCCCCGCCAGCCATGTCCGCCGCGAGTGCCCCGCCCCCGGCGACAAGATCGTCCTGCTGGGCGGCCGCACCGGCCGCGACGGCATCGGCGGCGCCACCGGTTCCTCCAAGGCCCACAACCATGAGAGCCTGGAGAGCTGCGGCGCAGAGGTCCAGAAGGGCAACGCCCCCATCGAGCGCAAGCTCCAGCGTCTGTTCCGCCGTGAGGACGCCTGCCGGATGATCAAGCGCTGCAACGACTTCGGCGCCGGCGGCGTGTCGGTGGCCATCGGCGAGCTGGCCGACGGCCTGTTCATCGACCTGAACAAGGTCACCAAGAAGTATGAGGGCCTGGACGGCACCGAGCTGGCCATCAGCGAGAGCCAGGAGCGGATGGCCGTGGCCCTGGCCCCCGAGGATGTGGACAAGTTCATCGCCCTGGCCTCGGAGGAGAACCTGGAGGCCACCGTGGTGGCCACCGTCACCGAGGAAAAGCGCCTCAAGATGGTTTGGAACGGCGTGTCCATCGTGGACATCAGCCGCGAGTTCCTGAACTCCAACGGCGCCGAAAAGCACCAGAAGGTCCATGTGGAGCGGGGCACCGTCTGGCAGCCCCAGTGGGCCGGCGAGACCTTCGGCGAGAAGATGAAGTCCATGGTGGGCGACCTGAACGTCTGCAGCAAGAAGGGCCTCAGCGAGCGGTTTGACTCCACCATCGGCGCCGCCACCGTCCTGATGCCCTTCGGCGGCACGTACCAGCTGACCCCCCAGATGGCCATGGTGGCCAAGCTGCCGGTGGATGGCGAGACCACCACCTGCTCGGGCATGGCCTGGGGCTATAACCCCTACCTCATGAGCGCCGACCAGTACAAGGGCGCCATGCTGTCGGTGGTGGACAGCGTCACCAAGCTGGTGGCCGCCGGCTTCCGGTATGAGGACGCCTACCTGACCTTCCAGGAGTACTTTGAGCGCCTGGGCGACAAGCCCGAGCGCTGGGGCAAGCCGCTGGCCGCCCTGCTGGGCGCTCTGGACGCCCAGATCGGCCTGGGCATCGGCGCCATCGGCGGCAAGGACAGCATGTCCGGCTCCTTCGAGGACCTGGATGTGCCTCCCACGCTGGTGTCCTTCGCCACCGCCATCGGCAAGACCAACCATGTGGTCTCCACCGAGTTCAAGAAGAGCCACAGCTCGGTGGTGCTGCTGCGCCCCTTCTACAAGGAGGACGGCATCACCCCCAACTTTGAATCCCTCAAGTCCAACTACTTCATCGTCGCCCAGATGATGGAGAAGGGCATTGTCCTGTCCGCCTCCGCCGTGGGCTACGGCGGCATCGCCGAGGCCCTGTTCAAGATGGGCCTGGGCAACCATGTGGGCTTTGAGATGATCGCCGACATGTCCATGGAGGAGCTGTTCGAGCCCGCCTATGGTTCTCTGGTGCTGGAGATTGCCACCGGCGCCCCCGCCGGCAAGCTGCTGGGCGTCACCGTCCACGACTACACCTTCACCGCCTGCGGCGAGACCCTGGATATGGCCGCCCTGCAGGAGGTCTGGGAGTCCAAGCTGGAGCCCGTCTACCCCTACCGGAAGGCCGGCCCCGCCGTGGAGCCCATCTCGGGCAGGATTACCCCGCCCGCCGCACCCAAGATCGGCGTGGCCAAGCCCAAGGTCATCATCCCGGTGTTCCCCGGCACCAACTGCGAGTATGACACCGCCAAGGCCTTCCGTGCCGCCGGCGCAGACCCCGAGATCCTGGTCATCCGCAACCTGACCCCCGCCGACGTCACCGCCAGCTGCGAGGCCCTGGTCAAGGCCATCGACGCCTCCCAGATCGTCATGCTGCCCGGCGGCTTCTCGGGCGGCGACGAGCCGGACGGCAGCGCCAAGTTCATCGCCTCCTTCTTCCGGTCTCCGGCCGTCACCGAGGCGGTCCGCCGCCTGCTGTTCCAGCGGGACGGCCTGATGCTGGGCATCTGCAACGGCTTCCAGGCCCTCATCAAGCTGGGTCTGGTGCCCTACGGCGATATCCGGCCCATCACGGCGGAGGACCCCACCCTGACCTTCAACACCATCGGCCGCCACCAGAGCATGCTGGTGCGCACCCGCATCGCCTCCACCGGCAGCCCCTGGCTGAGCCGGTGCCAGCTGGGCGAGGAGTTCCTGGTGCCCATCAGCCACGGCGAGGGCCGCTTTGTGGCGCCCCAGGCGGTTCTGGATCAGCTGGTGGCCAACGGCCAGGTGGCCACCCAGTACATCGGCCTGGACGGCCAGCCCACCATGGACCAGCGCTACAACCCCAACGGCTCGCTGCTGGCCATCGAGGGCATCACCAGCCCCGACGGCCGTATCCTGGGCAAGATGGGTCATTCGGAGCGCCGCGGCGACCGTCTGTGTGAGAACGTCACCGGCGACAAGTTCCAGCCCATCTTTGAGGGCGGCGTGGATTACTTCCGCCTGTAAGGTTCGACGTTGCAGGGCCCGGCCCCAGCCGGCCGGGCCAGATAGGAGAGAAACCAATGTCTCAGCATGACCGCTATATCAGTCCTTTTTCCACCCGCTATGCCTCGGACGAGATGCAGTATATCTTCTCGGACGACAATAAGTTCCGCACCTGGCGCCGCCTGTGGGTGGCCCTGGCCCGGGCCGAGATGAACCAGGGCCTGGACAACATCACCCCCGCCATGATCGCCGAGCTGGAGTCCCACCTGGACGACATCAACTACGATGTGGCCTCCGCCCGGGAGAAGCTGGTCCGCCACGACGTCATGAGCCACGTCTACGCCTATGGCCAGCAGTGCCCCCAGGCCGCCGGCATCATCCATCTGGGCGCCACCAGCTGCTATGTGGGCGACAACACCGATATCATCGTGATGCGCCAGGGCCTGGAACTGGTGCGCACCAAGCTGGTGGGCGTGCTGGCCAAGCTGGCCCGCTTCGCCAGGGAATACAAGGATATGCCCTGCCTGGCCTACACCCACGGCCAGCCCGCCCAGCCCACCACCGTGGGCAAGCGCGCCACCCTGTGGGCCAATGAGCTGGTGATGGACCTGGGCGAGATCGAGCATCGCCTGGAGACCCTGCAGCTGCGGGGCGTCAAGGGCACCACCGGCACCCAGGCCAGCTTCATGGAGCTGTTCAAGGGCGACGCCGACAAGATCCGCGCCGTGGACGCCGAGATCGCCAAAGAGATGGGCTTTGATCCCAGCGCCGTCATCCCGGTGTCGGGCCAGACCTACAGCCGCAAGGTGGACGCCTTCATCCTCAACGCCCTGGCCGGCATCGGCCAGAGCTGCATGAAGTTTGCCACCGACCTGCGCCTGCTGGCCAACTTCAAGGAGATGGAGGAGCCCTTCGAGAAGAACCAGATCGGTTCCTCGGCCATGCCCTATAAGCGCAACCCCATGCGCTGCGAGCGCATCTGCGCCCTGTCCCGCTACCTGATGGCGGATGTGCTGAACCCCAGCTTCACCGCCGGCACCCAGTGGTTTGAGCGGACCCTGGACGACAGCGCCAACAAGCGCGTGGCCATGGCGGAAGGCTTCCTGGCCACCGACGCCATCCTGAACATCATGCTGAACGTCACCGACGGCCTGGTGGTCTACCCCAAGGTGGTCCGCAGCCGTCTGATGGCCGAGCTGCCCTTCATGGCCAGCGAGAACATCATGATGCAGGCGGTGGAGAAGGGCGGCAACCGTCAGGAGCTCCACGAGCGCCTGCGCCAGCACGCCATCGCCGCCGGCAAGCAGGTCAAGGAAGAGGGCCTGCCCAACGACATGGTGGAGCGGATTGCGGGAGATCCGGCCTTTGGCCTGACCCGCGAGGAGATCGAGGCCGGCTTCATCCCCGAGAACTTTGTGGGCCGCGCCCCCCAGCAGGTGGAGGAGTTCCTGGCCAATGTGCTGCAGCCCATCTTTGCCCGGTACCCCGAGGCCCTGGACCAGAACGCCGACCTGAGCGTCTGATCCCGCCCGCCTGAAACGGTATAAATAAAAAAACACCCTCTGCCCCGGATTGGGGCGGGGGGTGTTTGAGCGTGTCGAAAAACGACACGCTTTAGGGGGAACCCATTTCTGCACGCATGCGCGTGACAGAAATTCCTTGGTTGCGGTTCCCTGCTTTTGCGGCGGGCGTCGCGGCGCCCTTGCAAAAAACAGACCGCTGTCCTCTTGCGCTTGGCCAATTTTCCCGGCGGGCCGCAGGTGCGCCCTTGCGAAAATTGGAGCGCTGCCCCGGGTTGCCGTTACCCAAATTTTCTGCGCCGGACGCAGTCCGCTTGAAAATTTGGACGGCGGCCCCTGCTCCGCCTCGGCTGTTTCTGCCGCAGGCAGCGCCTCGGCTGCGCAGCCAAACACAGCTCCCTGTTTCGTCCACAGGACGCGGTCGCTGTGTTTGCCCCTGGGGACAAAATTTGCCGCAGAACCGCGCACTCGGCCTCGCGGCCTCGCACACTCTCTGCGGCAAATTTCCCTGTAGGTGTCCCAGCCGTACGCACATGTCGTCCGGCTGGGACTTTTTTGGTTTCAGCAGTTTTTGCACGGCCCGGCTGTCCGTTCAAAAAAGTATACCTTTTTGAACACCCCAAAGGGGCCGGTTTATTGCTTTAAATGAATTGATGCCCGGCGTTTTTTCTGGTATAATTTTACATGACAGATGTCCGAACACCCTTGCCTGGAAAAGTACACCTTTTCGGATGCCAACCAAAGGAGGAACCCATGACCTGTATGAAAAAGCTGACGGCGCTACTGGTGTCGGCGGCGCTGGCGCTGAGCCTCCTGGCGGGCTGCGGCGGCAGCAAAGCCCTGTCCCAGGTGATCGCCGACCTGCTCAGCGGTATGTACAACAATGTCACGGTGGAGGTGGACCCCGACCTCACCGCCGCCCTCAAAAAGGCCGCCGCGGCCGGCTCCACCCAGGAGGAGGTATTGGCGGCCCTGGTGGAGGAGCTGAACCTCTCGGGCGTCCGGCTGACCCTGCGCCAGCTGGAGGAGGGCCGGCAGGGGGACCACGGGGTGGAGCTGGTGTTCCAGCCCGGTACTGACCCCGACGCCGCAGCCCGCAGCGCCGTCAACGGCTGGGCCAGCGCCTTTGGCGCCCTGCCCGATGACGGCAGCTACACCGCCCGGGTGGCCATGATCGAGGCCGAGGGCGGCTATTACATCGCGGTGGACGTGGAGGTGCTCAAGGCGGGCACCCCCGACAAGGACGACCCCGAGCCCAAGCCGGACTACACCTATGATGAGGCCTCCAACACCTACACCGTCTACACCGCCGCAGGCCTGCAGAAGTGGGCCGAGGCGGCAAAGGCAGACCCCTCCACCAGCTGCACCCTGGGCAGTAATATCACCATCACGGGCGAATGGACCCCCATCGGCACCAGACAATCCCCCTACACTGGCGCCTTTGACGGCCAGGGGCACACCATCTTTGGGCTGAGCGTCAGCAGCAGCGATGATTACGCCGGCCTGTTCGGCTATATCGGCGAGAAGGGCAAGGTGCAAAACCTGACCCTGGACAGCCCCATCGTCAGCAGCACCAATGCCGACGGCTACGTCGGCGCGGTGGCGGGCGAAAACTTCGGTGCCGTCGAGAACTGCCATGTCACCGGCAGCGTCACCGCCACCGGTAAAACCTCCTACGCCGGCGGCGTGGTGGGCGTCAACTACAGCACCGTCACCGCCTGCTATGCCACCGGCAAGGTGGAGAGTGACAACATCGCCGGCGGCGTGGTGGGCTGGAACGACGGAGGCACCGTCACCGCCTGCTATGCCACCGGCGATGTGACCGCCACATCCGGCACCGCCGGCGGCGTGGTGGGCGTCAACTACAGCACCGTCACCGCCTGCTATGCCGCCGGCGATGTGACCGGCGACACCTACGCCGGCGGCGTGGTGGGCGGCAACACCGGCACCGTCACCGCCTGCTATGCCACCGGCACGGTGACCTCCACATCCGGCACCGCCGGCGGCGTGGTGGGCCTCAACTATAGCACTGTCACTGCCTGCTACTGGAGCTGCACCGGCCCGACACATGGTATAGGAGACTCTGAAAGCGATATCAATGCCACCAAGGTGGACGGCAGCACCGTTACCTGGAAGACCGCCTTTGATGGCAATGAAAGCTTGGCTGGTCTGAGCCAGGCCGCCGGCGGCTGGTATACTTCTCCTGTAAATGAAAAAACCCCGCCCAAACTGAATTGGGAGACCCCGTAACCCTCACCCCCGCCCTCCCGACTCGGGAAGGCGGGGGTTTTGGCTGGCGGCGGGGTTTTGGCCCGAAAGAAAAATGTATTCATTCCCAAACGCCCCAAAATATGATACAATAAGAGGCACAATACACCCCGCCGCACCGCCGGCGGGTCCGGGCCTGCCGCCCGGGAGAGGAGGGGAACAGATCCCATGCGTTTGGATAAGTACATTGCCGAGGCCGCCCAGTGCACCCGCAGCGAGAGCCGGGAGATGATTCGCGCCGGACGGGTCAGCGTCAACGGGGCCGTCTGCAAGCGGCCCGACCAGCAGGTCAGCGAGGTGGACGAGATCGGCCTGGACGGCCAGAGCCGCACCCATCAGGACTTTGTCTACATCATGCTGAACAAGCCCGAGGGGGTGGTCAGCGCCTCCAGCGACCGGCGGGACACCACCGTGGTGGACCTGGTGCGCAGCGCCTACCCCCGGCGGGAGCTGTTCCCCGCCGGCCGCCTGGATAAAACCAGCACAGGCTTTGTCCTGCTCACCGACGACGGGGCCTTTGCCCACGACATCCTGGCCCCCAAGCGCCATGTGCCCAAGACCTACCGGGTCACCCTGGACACCCCCCTTACCCGGGAGATGGCCGAGGGCTTTGCCGCCGGGGTCACCCTGGCCGACGGGCTGGAACTGTCCCCGGCCCAGGTGACGCCCCTGTCGGCGGACGGCCTGACGGTGCGGGTGGTGCTGCGCCAGGGGGTGTACCACCAGATCAAGCGGATGTTCGGGGTCTATGGGGCCGGCGTGAACGCCCTTCACCGCGAGGCCATCGGCAGCGTCTGGCTGGATGACGTTCTGGCCCCCGGCCAGTGGCGGGAGCTGACCGCCGCCGAAGTGGCGGAAATTGCCGTCCGGTGAGGGCCGGCTTTCACCAGACTTTCAAACAAGCATCACATTTTCAAGATAAAATAGAGGTCAGAATCACGCTTTCAAGGGGTTTTTGGCCCGAAAAATGCCCTGGGAGATAATTTCACCAAGAGAAACCAATCTTTTTTGGTGAAATATGTTGCAAAAGTAAATTCTTTTGTGTAAAATATAGATTGTAGTGCGGCGAAATTGTGGAAATATGCCAATCGGAGCTTCCCGGGCCCGCACAATCGAGGAAAAGGGGTATGCGTTTATGGCCAACAGAGTATTTCAGAGCGTGATCTACCAGATGAAGGACGCGATCGACCGTGTGGTCGGTGTGGTGGATGAGACCGGTGCCGTGATCGCCTGCTCTGAGCTGAATTTGATCGGCGAGGTGCAGGAGGACTTTGTGGCCGAGCGTGTGTCCGGTAAGGACTGCTTTGCCCGGGGCGGTTACAGCTATCAGCAGTTCTCCAGCGCCAAGCACAATGACTATGCGGTCTTTGTGGAGGGCGCCGATGAAGTGGCGGCTCAGTTTGCGGCGGTGCTTGCCATCAGCCTGCAGAGCATCAAGCAGTATCACGACGAAAAGTTCGACAAAGCCAATTTCATCAAGAATGTGGTCCTGGACAACATCCTGCCCGGCGATATCTACGCCAAGGCGCGGGAGCTTCACTTTGCCACCGATGTGTCCCGGGTGGTGTTCATCGTGCGCGTGGTGTCGGGCGGCGACATCTCGGCCTACGACGTGGTGAGCAGCCTGTTCCCGGATAAGCAGAAGGACTTCGTCTTTAACATCAGCGAGACCGACACCGTCCTGGTCAAGGAGATCCGCAAAGGCATCGACCGCTCCGACATGGAGAAGCTGGCCGCCAGCATTGTGGACACCCTGTCGGGTGAGCACTACATCAAGGCGGTGGTGGGCATCGGCACCCCCATCTCCAACGTCAAGGATCTGGCCACCAGCTTCAAGGAGGCCCAGATCGCCATGGAGGTCAGCAAGGTCTTTGATACCGAGAAGCAGATCATCCGCTACGACAACCTGGGCATTGCCCGCCTGATTTATCAGCTGCCCACCACCGTGTGTGAGATGTTCCTGAAGGAAGTCTTCAAGCAGGGCAGCATCGAGAGCCTGGACCAGGAGACCCTGTTCACCATCCAGCGCTTCTTTGAGAACAACCTGAACGTGTCCGAGACCAGCCGCGGCCTGTTTGTCCACCGCAACACCCTGGTCTACCGCCTGGAAAAAATCAAAAAGCTGACCGGCCTGGACCTGCGGGAATTTGACGACGCCATCGTCTTTAAGGTGGCGCTGATGGTCAAGAAGTACCTGTCCAACAACCCGGCCAAATATTAAGGCGCCCGGCGGCGCCCGTGGGGGCGGGACCTCATGCCCTGAGTGCGGGGCAGGGGGTTTCCGCCTTTTGCGGCCTGGCCCCTGCCCGGCCCACAGGTCGGCGGGGACCCAGCTCAACCAAAGACGTATCCCGGCGCCCGGCGCGCCGGTGCGGACCGGCCGGCGGCCACCGTGGGGCCGGTCTTGTTTTTGACTGCCTCAGGGCAAAAAATCTGAAAAACGGAGACGTATACCCATGCCAGATATACCAATGGTGAATTTTGAACACGTATCCATGGAATACAAAAAGGGCGGCCGCCTGGCGCTGGAGGACATCAACTTCCGCGCCGACCCGGGTGAGTTCGTCTTTCTGCTGGGTCACTCGGGCGCGGGCAAATCCACCCTGCTCAAGCTGATTCTGCGGGAGATTGTCCCCACCGAGGGCAAGGTGTATGTGAACGGCAACGACATCGCCGCCCTGCGCCGCCACAAGATCCCCTACATACGCCGTCAGATGGGGATTATCTTCCAGGACTTCCGCCTCATTCCCAGCATGACGGTCTATGAGAATGTGGCCTTCGCCATGCACGTCACCAACATCGCCAAAAAGGAGATCGACGAGCGGGTGCCCTATATGCTGGAGCTGGTGCACCTGGAGGACAAGGCCAACTGCTACCCCGACTACCTGTCGGGCGGCGAGCAGCAGCGCGTGGCGGTGGCCCGGGCCCTGGTTCATGCGCCCAAGCTGGTCATCGCGGACGAGCCCACCGGCAACATCGACCCCGAGCTGAGCCTCGAGATGATGGAGCTGCTGGAGCAGGTGAGCAAAACCGGCATCACCGTCCTGGTGGTCACCCATGAGCACGAGCTGGTCCACCGGTTCCATCAGCGTGTTGTTACATTGAATCATGGCAGGATCGTCTCGGATGTGCCTGCTGCGCGTGAGGAGGCAGTCCTGTGAAACTTTCAACTTTTGGATTTCTGACCGGGCGCGGCCTGCGCAACCTGGGGACCCACTGGGCCATGACCATCGCCTGTGTGGCGTCCCTGGCGGTCTGTATGAGCCTGAACACCATGGCCAGCCTGGTGGAGGTCAATGTGGACAGCATGATCGGCTACCTGGGCCGCCAGAACGAGACGGTGGTCTTCCTGGACCCCGCCTGCGACGACGCCACCGCCGCGGCGGTGGGGGAGCAGATTTCCGCCATCAGCGGCGTGACCAACGTCAGCTATATGTCCAAACAGGACGTCCTCAACACCTACGAGAGCTACATGGAGGAATATGCAGCCCTCTGGGACGAGTTTGAAAACGACAACCCCTTCAAGGCCAACTACCGCGTGACGGTGGCGGACCTGAGCCAGCTGAACCAGATCAGCAGCCAGATGGAGACGATACCCGGCGTGGTGAAAGTCACCGCCCCGGTGGAGATGGGCAGCATCTTTGTCCAGATCCAGGAGGGCGTCACCCGGATGGGCCGGGCCTTCGTGCTGGTGCTGATGGTGGTCAGCGTCATCACGGTGGGCAGCACCATCCGCCTGAGCGTCTTTGCCCGCCGCCGTGAGATCGAGATTATGAAGTACGTGGGCGCCACCAACTGGCTGGTGACCCTGCCCTTTTTGATGGAGGGCCTGGCCATCGGCCTGATTGCCGGCGTGCTGTCGGCCAGCAGCGTGCTGGGTCTGTACTACTACCTCATCAGCGCCGCCAGCGGCCTGAGCGGCGTGTGGGAGATCCTGCTGGGCACCTCGCTGGTGCCGGTGGACGATGTCTGGTCCACCGTGCTCACCAGCAGCGTGGCCGGCGGCGCCGTGGTGGGCGGCCTGGGCAGCCTGTTCTCGATCCGCAAGCACCTGAACGTCTGATGACCGGGTGCGACAACGTGTTGACAACAAAAGGAGGGACATTGGTGAAGACGGCGAAGCATGGAAAGAGAATCCGGCTGAAGGAGCGGCTGCTGCGGACGGTCAGTCTGCTGACGGCGGCCTTCTGCCTGATGACGGCCCTCAGCGCCGTGCCGCAGGCATCCTCGGCCACCAGCGTGTCCGACCTGCAGAAACAGCTGGAACAGATCCAGTCCAGCATGGCCCAGCACCGTCAGGAGCTGGCCGACGCCAAAAAGCGGGAGAGCGCCGCTGCCGCTCTGGAGGAGGAGCTGCGCCAGCAGGTCACCGTGATCCAGAGCCAGATTTCGGTGCTGAAGGGTGAGATCGCCCAGGTCCAGAACGCCATCGGCCAGAAGGAACAGGAGATCATCGCCAAACAGGCCGAGATCGACCAGAAGGAAATCGACATTGACAACCAGTGGGCCGACTTCAAGACCTTTATGGGTGCCATGCAGGAGCTGCGGGAAGGCGGCAGCGTGGCCATGCTGTCGGCGGTCACCGACCTGTATCAGCTGCTGACCTTCAGCGAGATGATGCAGGATATCTCGGTCAAGGAGACCCAGATGCTGGACGACCTGGAGGCCGCCAAGCTGGATCTGGAGAACGACTATAAGCAGCTGGAGACCGAAAAGGCCGCCCTGGAAACCCAAAAGGCCAACCTGGACGCCAAAAACTACCAGATGCAGGCCAAGCAGAGCGAGCTGAACGCCAGCATCTCCCAGGCCCAGCTGACCCAGGACGAGGCCGCGGCCGCCCAGAAGGAGGCCCAGGAGGCCATCGAGTCGGATGAAATGGACTATGAGGCTGTGCAGCAGCAGATTCAGTCCATCATTTCGTCGGCGGCCGCCAGCCAGAGCCAGCTGAGTTTCACCGGGTTCATCTGCCCCCTCAAGACCTACAGCCGCATTTCCAGTGAGTACGGCTACCGCACCAACCCCGTCACCGGTGTGTACAAGCTCCACGGCGGCATCGACTTTGCCGCCCCGGGCGGTACGCCCATCTATGCGGCCGCCGGCGGCTATGTGTCGGTGGCAGGCTGGAGCACCGGCGGCTACGGCAACTACGTGGTCATCTACCACGGCACCATGAGCGACGGCAAGGCCTATTCCACCCTGTACGGCCATATGAGCCGGATTGCCGCCAAGCAGGGAACCTACGTCAGCCAGGGCGAAGTCATTGGCTATGTGGGCTCCACCGGCAACTCCACCGGCAACCACCTCCACCTGGAGGTCTGGCAGGGCAAGACCAACGCCGGACGGGTGAACCCCCGCAGTTATATTCCCATTTAAGTTGATCCCAAAACGCAGAGAGGCGGTATGAAAGTATGAAAACCGATAAACACAAGCGCTTTCAGCGCGTCGCGTGCATCATCCTGGCAGGGCTGCTGGCACTGTCGCTGCTGGGCAGCACCGTTGCGATGCTGCTGGGCTGATAGGAGGCGCCGATGAATAAGAAAATCTCGGTGGGGATGATGCTGACCATCGTCATCCTGGCCATGACCGTGACCTTCTCGGTCACCATGCTGCTGGCCATGCGGCTGTTTGACAGCACCGTCAGCAACGTGAAGGAAAAAGAGAACATGTACAGCAAGATTGCTGAGCTGGACCGCTACGTCCGCAGCAATGACTACTACACCATCGACGAGACCCTGCTGTATGACACCATCGCGGCGGGCTACCTGGTGGGCACCGGCGACCGTTACGCCCGGTACTACACCGCCGAGGCCTACACCGAGCTGCTGGACATCCAGAACGGCGTCCTGATGGGCATTGGTGTGGAGCTGGCCCAGGACCAGACCGGCTACGCCAAGGTCCTGAAGGTCTACGACGGTTCCCCGGCCCAGGAGGCCGGCATCACCGCCGGCAACTACATCATCTCCATTGACGGCGAGGATGTAAAGACCTTCAGCAGCGCCGACGCCATCCAGGCCCGGCTCCGGGGCGAGGCGGGCACCACGGTGCATATCGCCTGGCTGGACTCCACCTCCACCGAACAGGCGGTGGACCTGACCCGTTCGGGCTATATCGCCACCACCGTGGACTATCAGATGACGGCGGGCAACGTGGGCTATATCAAGATCCGCCAGTTTGACGCCACCACCCTCAGCGAGCTGGATTACGCCATCCGCAGCCTGCGCAGCGCCGGCGCGGCCAGCCTGATCTTTGACCTGCGGGACAATGCCGGCGGCCTGCTGGACGCCGCCCTCAACTGCATCGACCTGGTCTGCCCCGAGGGGGTCATGGCCTGGGCCGAGGCCAAGGACGGCACCCGTGAGGCCCTGGGCAGCAGCAGCGGGGACAGCGTGGTGGAGCTGCCCATGGTCTGCCTGGTGAACGGCAACACCGCCAGCGCGGCGGAACTGTTCGCCAGCTGCCTGCGGGATATGAGCGGCGCCCGCCTGGTGGGCACCACCACCTACGGCAAGGGCACCATCCAGAGCAGCCCCCAGCGCCTGAGCGACGGCAGCGCCGTGGTGGTCACAGTGGCCAAGCTGGTGGCCTCCAACGGCGAGAGCTTTGACGGCACCGGCCTGACGGTGGACGTGGAGCGGGCTCTGAACAGCGATGAACAGGGCGCCTTCTACGACTTCACCCTGGACACCGATCCCCAGGTCCAGCGCGCGGTCAGCACCGCCCAGACCATGACCGGCAGCGCCACCGTCAGCGGCATGATCGCTGCCAGCGAGGCCGCCTCCAGTGAGGCCGTCCCCGAGGACGCAGCGGTTGAGACTCCCGCGGAGGACGCCGGCGCCGATTCGGCCGCCTCCACCGAGGCCGCATCCAGTGAGGCTGCTTCCAGCGAAGCTGCCTCCGGCGATGAAGCCGCCTGAGAAGAATTTGTTTTTGCAAAAGACCCCCGGCCCGCGCCGGAGGTCTTTTGTGGGTTTGAGAGAGAGGAGACCCCCTATGGAGCTGACCGACCTTGCCACCATCCGCGCCCTGTGTGAGAAATACGACTTCGCCCTGTCCAAGGGCTTTGGGCAGAACTTCATCGTCAACCCGGGGGTCCCGCCCAAGATTGTGGACGCCGCCGGCATCGACCGCAGCTGCGGCGTCATCGAGATCGGCCCCGGCATCGGCGTTTTGACCAAGGAGATGGCCCGCCGCGCCGGCAAGGTGGTGGCGGTGGAGGTGGACAAGCGGCTGCCCCCGGTGCTGGAGGAAACCCTGGCCGGCTTTGACAACGTGAAGGTGGTCCTGCAGGACGTTCTCAAGACCGACCTGAAGGCCCTGGCCGCCCAGGAATTCCCCGGGATGAAGGTGGTGGTCTGCGCCAACCTGCCCTACTATATCACCAGCCCCATCATCATGAAGCTGCTGGAGGACAAGCTCCCCATCGACAACATCACCGTCATGGTCCAGAAGGAGGCCGCCGAGCGGCTGGCGGCCCTGCCCGGCACCCGGGAGAGCGGCGCGGTCAGCTGCGCCGTCCGGTATTTTGCCCAGCCCCGGATGATGTTCAGCGTCCAGGCCGGCAGCTTCTATCCCGCCCCCAAGGTCACCAGTGCGGTGGTGCGGATGGATATCCGCCCCACCCCCGCCGTGTCGGTGCCGGATGAAAAAGCCTATTTCGCCCTGGTGCGGGCGGCCTTTGGCCAGCGCCGCAAGACCGCCGCCAACTCCATCGCCGCCGGCCTGGGAATTCCCCGGCCCCAGGTGACCGCGGCCCTGGAAGCCGCCGGCCTGGACCCCCGGGTCCGCCCCGAACAGCTGACGCTGGAGGACTTTGCGGCGGTGGACGCCGCCCTCCGTGCCGGGGCCGGGAAATAAGTTTGCCTTGCCAAAGCGCCGGCAAAGTGGTATACTATCTGCGTATTCACTTCTGCTGGTGTGGCGCAATGGCAGCGCAACTGATTTGTAATCAGTGGGTTGCAGGTTCAACTCCTGTCACCAGCTCCAAGAGGAGGCCTCACAACGAGCACGTTGTGGGGCCTTTTCGCGTTTTAGAGAACAAGCAGGAGGTAGCGCACCATGCAGAAAATCCGGTATGCCGTCATCGGCTCGGGCTGGCGGTCCCTGTTTTACGGGCGGATCGCCCAGGCCCTGCCCCAGCAGTTTGAGCTCACCGCCCTTTATTGCCGCACCGAGGAAAAGGCGGCCCGTCTCCGGCAGGAATACGGCCTGCCCGCCACCTCCCGGGAGGCGGACGTGGTCGACAGCCGCCCCGACTTTGTGGTGTCGGCGGTGAGCAAGCAGAATATGGCCCCGGTGGTCCGCCAGTGGCTGGACCGTGGGTTCGGGGTGCTGTCCGAGACCCCCGCCGCCCTCACCCGGGAGGAGCTGGACACCCTGTGGCGGATGCAGCAGGCGGGGGCCAGGGTCCAGGTGGCGGAACAGTATCGCTTCTACCCCTACTATACCGCGGTGCTGCGGCTGGTGGACAGCGGCCTGCTGGGGGAACCGGTGTCGGCGTACCTGTCGGCCATGCACGACTACCACGCCGCCGGCATGCTGCGGGGCCTGCTGGGCCTGGGCCGGGAGGAGTTCCGCGTCACCGGCAATACCTTCCTGGTGCCGGTCACCGACACCCGCACCCGCACCGAGGTCCTCACCGAGGGCCGGGTGGTGATGAAGGAACAGCGCCAGGCCCTGTTTGAGTATGAGAGTGGCCGTACCGGGTCCTATGACTTTATGTCCGACCAGTACCGCAGCCCCATCCGGCCCCGGACCCTCCGCCTGCGGGGCACCCGGGGCGAGCTGGACGGCCGGGAGGTCTGCTGGCTCAACCAGGCCAACCTGCCCGAATGGGACACCCTGGACATCCGCCAGGACCCCGGCGGGGAGGTGCTGGGCATCACCTTCCGGGGCCGGGAACTGTATGCGCCGCCCTTCGGCCGGTGCGGCCTGCCGGAGGACGAAACCGCCATCGCCCGGATGCTGGTGGGGATGAAGCGGTACATGGAGACAGGGGAGGAGATTTACCCCCTGGCCGACGCGCTGGAGGACGCCTATACGGCTTTGCTGATGACGTCCCCGGCGGTGACCCCCGGGACGGGACTGGAACAGGAAACCACAGGGCAGGGGATGTCCGGCGGCTGGTATCAGCGCCAGAGCGGCCCCCGGATCTGGAAGTAAAAGGGAGGCGTTTGCACCATGAGAGAACAAGAAATCCTTCGCGCCGCCGTCATCGGCATGGGAAATATGGGCAGTCAGTATGCGGGCCTGCTGCTGGCGGGGAAGGTGCCGGGGATGGCCCTGGCGGCGGTCACCCGGGTAAAGTCCGAGATGCTGGCGGCCCGGGGCCTGACTTTGCCGGAGGATCTGCCGGTGTACCCCACGGCGGACGCCCTGTTTGGGGCGGTGGACGCCGGACAGCTGGCGCTGGATGCGGTCATCATCGCCACCCCTCACCGGCTCCATCAGGAGCAGGCGGAGGCCGCCATGCAGCGGGGGCTGTGCGTGCTGAGCGATAAGCCCGCCGGCATCCGCAGCAGCCAGGCCCGCCAGATGGAACAGGCCCGCCCCGAAGGGCTGGTGTGCGGGTATATCTTCCAGCAGCGGACCTTCCCGTCCTACCGTATGATTCATCAGCTGGTGCACAGCGGCCAGCTGGGCAAGGTGAAGCGGGTGAGCTGGACGGTGACCGACTGGTACCGGTCCAACGCCTACTATGCCGGCAGCGGCTGGCGGGGCAGCTGGGAGAAGGACGGCGGCGGCACCCTGCTGAACCAGTGCCCCCACAATCTGGATATGCTTCAGTGGATTTGCGGCATGCCGGCCCGGACCCGGGCCTTCTGCCACAACGGCAAATACCATCCCATCCCGGTGGAGGACGAGGTCACCGCCTATCTGGAATGGCCCGGCGGCGCCACCGGCGTGTTCACTGCCTCCACCGGCGAGGCACCGGGGGTCAACCGGCTGGAAATCGCCCTGGACGACGGCCTCATCGTCTGCGAGCCCGACGGGGTCAAGATTGCCCGCCTGGACCGCCCCGAGCTGGAGTACCGCAACGCCCCCGGTACCGGCTTTGAGAAGCCCTCCGCCCACTGGGAGACCCATCCCATGGAGAAGGACCCCGACGCCTATGCGGATGTGCTGCGGAACTTTGCAGACTGCGTCCGCACCGGCCGCAGCGGGGACTTGCTGGCCCCCTGGGAGGAGGGCCGCAAGAGCCTGACCCTCTCCAATGCCATCTACCTGTCCTCCTGGACGGGGGAGACGGTGGAGATTCCGGCCCCCGACACCCCCGCCGAACAGGCCTTCGAGGAGGCCTTTGAGGCGGGCTGGCGGTCCCAGTTCTGACACTTTTGCATCGGCACAGCCAGACCCGGCCCCCGGGCCTGGCTTTTTTGCAGGCAGGGGCTGGCTGGGCTGGCAGTTCTTTTCAGGGAGCGGGGGCCTTTTGTTTTGGGCCGGGCCATGGTATAATAGCTGCAAAAGATAGCTGCAAAAGCAGCTATTTGACCCAGAAGTACGCGCAGCGCGCGGATTGGTTTTTGTCCGCTTTGGCGGACACGGTATAATAACTGCGAAAGCAGCTATTTGACCCAGAGGTGCGCGCGTTGCGCGGACTGGCTTTGGTATAATGTCCAAAGGATATGGATGCAAAATCGGCGCAAAGCGCCTGCTCTGTACCACAGGAGATGGTACAATAGAGCCGGATTCAAGCGAACAGCCTGCCCGGACCCGCCCGGGCGGTCACCATAAAAAACACCGGCGGTTGGATGCAATATTTGCCAGGGGCAAAACGTATCTCAGGTGAAAGGGCCTGCAAAGCCGGTAAAGGAGCGACTATGTGGCGTATCAGTCAGGAAGAATTGTTCCGCCTTGCGGTGGAGAAATACAGTGACACGGTGTACCGTGCAGCAGTGCATCACTGCAGCAGTACCGCCGATGCAGAGGACGTGGTTCAGGATGTGTTTGAGAAGCTGTTGAGGTACCGCGGCGGCTTTTCCAGCGAAGAACACCTGAAAGCATGGCTTCTGCGGGTAACCATCAACCGCTGCCATGATCTGACCCGCGCGGCCAGCCAGAAGGATGTCCCTCTGGATGAGACCATGCCGGCGCCGGCGGCTGCCGACGGCAGCGTGCTGGACGCAGTGCGCGCCCTGCCCGAACATTACCGAAATGCCGTTTATCTGCACTACTACGAGGGGTATACGGCGGCGGAGATCGGGCGGCTGGTGGGCGCACCCACCAATACGGTGCTCAGCTGGCTGCACCGGGCGCGGGCCCTTCTACATACCATGCTGGAGGAGGAAATCGAGGATGAAATGGTTTGAATATCAAATGGAGGTGGACGAGCTGAAGGCCCCCGATGAGCTGAAAGCCCGGCTGCTGGCCATGCAGACCCAACCCCAGCGCCCCAGTACCCCCCCTGAACC
>NZ_NFHK01000017.1:0-51370 GCF_002161315.1 Faecalibacterium sp. An77 | reverse complement strand
CCATCTATGTCAAGACGGGGAAATCCGTATGACAACGCGATGGCTGAAAATTTCTTCTCTATCCTCAAAACAGAGTGCATCTACCGCCGCAAACCGGCTACATTCTCCGAGGCCAACGAGATGATCGACCGATACATCCAGTTTTATAACCACGAGCGAATCCAAACGAAAGCAGGAGTGGCTCCGCTAACGCTCCGCCACTCCTGCTGAATCCTAATCTCCTACACTTGGGGCTTTTTTGTACTGTCCACACAATTTGGACCGGTTCACCTCTCAGCAAGATGCGGGGCTTTTTTCAATGGGGCAGGGGCGCACAAGGGGAAAAGGGCGCCCTCAGACTGCGCCCAGGATGGTTGCACTGTAGGGAAGCAGGACGGTGCTGCCGGTGCGGATGATTTCGCCGCCCCGCCACAGACTGGAGGAAACGCCGTCGCACAGCAGCCGCCACCGGCCCTCGGGCAGGGAAACGGTGGCCTCGCTGCCGGTGGGGTTATAGAACACGGCAATTTCAGGCCAGGCGGCGCCGTCGCCGTCGGCGGCCTCCAGATGCCACCCCTCCAGGGGCGGCTCCAGGGAGAAGAATTCGACGGCGTGGGCGCTCTCCAGTTTGCCGTCTCCCAGCCGGGGGAACCGGGCCCGCAGGGCGATGAGGCCCCGGTAATAGTCCACCAGGCCATGGAAGCTGGCCGCCCGGCTCCAGTCCAGCTGGTTGATGGAGGCAGGGGAGCGGTAGCTGTCCTTGATGCCCTTTTTGGTGCGGGCGAATTCCTCGCCGGCCTGCATAAAGGGCGTGCCCATGCAGGTCAGATAAATCCCCGCCGCCAGCCGGTTCTGGGCCACAATCACGTCGGGGCTGGCGTTGTAGTCGGGCTTTTTGAACCGGACCGCCATCAGCTTATCCCAGAGGGTCAGGTTATCATGGGCCGACACATAGCTGATGATCTGGCTGGGAGCCCGGGGATTCACCCGGTCGTGGAGGCACCAGGCCCCCACCGCCGCCCCGATATCCCAGAAAGCCCCCTGTTTTCCCTCCACATAGCCGGGGTCCCGGGCGTCAAAGCAGTTGCCCTTGATGGCGTCCCGGGTGTCGTCGCTGAACACGCCGATGCGGGTGCTGAGCATCTGCAGGTTGGCCTTGTTGGCCTCGTACCGGCGCAACATGCTCTGGCCGCCCTGCCAGGGCTCGCCGTACATCAGAATCTCCTTGCCCCGGGGCAGTCTGTCCAGGGCGGCCCGGATTTCGTTCATGGTCTCCACGTCAAACAGGCCCATCAGGTCAAACCGGAAGCCGTCGATGTGGTATTCTCTGGCCCAGTAGAGGATGGAGTCGATCATATAGCGGCGGGCCATGGGCCGCTCGCAGCAGAACTCACACCCGCAGCCGCTGCCGTTGGAGAAGGTGCCGTCGGGATTCTGGCGGAAAAAGTAGTAGGGCACCGTGTTGTTCAGGACGTTTTCGTGGCGGTACATGTGGTTGTACACCACGTCCATCACCACGCCCAATCCCGCCTTGTGGAGGGCCGCCACCATCTGTTTGAACTCATGAATCCGCACCTCCCCGTGATAGGGGTCGGTGGAGTAGCTGCCCTCGGGAATATTATAGTTGGTGGGGTCATAGCCCCAGTTGTACTGAAGCCGGAGGGGCCGGGCCTCGTCCACGCTGCCGAAATCAAACACCGGCATCAGCTGGATGTAGGTCACCCCCAGGCGGCGCAGGTAATTCAGCCCGGTGGGAAAGACGTTGTCCCCCGCCAGGGTGGTGCCCTCCTGGGTGAAGGCCAGATATTTGCCCCGCCAGGGCCGGGCAAACCCGCCGTTGGGGTCCCAGGAAAAATCCCGGACGCTGACCTCCCAGATCACCCGCCGGGAGGGCGGGATCACCGGCCGGCGGTCAAACTGCCAGCCGGAAGGATCGGTGCGGCGCAGATCCACAATCATGCTGCGCAGGCCGTTGACCCCCGCCGCCCGGGCGTAGGGGTCCCCGGTCTCCCGGATCTGGCCGTTGACCCGCACCGAGAACGTATAGTACATCCCGTGCTGGTCCCCGGGCAGGTAGATGGTCCAGCAGCCGTGTTCCCGCCGCTCCATGGCGAGGGAACCGATGCAGAAACCCTTGTCCCCCTGACGGTAGAGGTTGACCATGACCTGTTCCGCTGTGGGGGCCCACAGGCGCAGCCGGGTCCCCTCGCGGGAATAGTCCGGCCCCAGAGGCCCGTCGTAAAGGGAATCCTTCTCAAACCTCTCGCTGTCGTAGTAGGATCTCAGGCTTTTCGGGGTCTTTATGCTCACACCTCGTCACATCCTTCTGTCAACTGCGCTGAGGGACAGACCGGCCCGCAGGCCGGCCTGTTCCCACTGCATTCTATGATATCTTTATTTTAAAGGACACCGGGCCGCATTGCAAGAGCTATTCCTATATAATCCGCATTTTGTTGCAAGGTTTTGGACATTCTGCCCAAAAGGGCCGGATTTGCCCGCGGCTGCCGCTTGCAAAAAACCACGGCACCCGCTATACTTGAATCAACAGAGAAAGAACAACCGGAGGGTGCTATGGGCTACAACGACGACTGGGAAAGTTTGATGAACAGTGTATTCGGCTCACAGGGTCGGGTGCGCAGCGGCGGCACGGCCGAAAAAGCCGCCAAAGAGGACGCAAAGCCGTCGGGAAAGCCGGCAGGGAAGGCCGCGGGACCCCGTCCGGCCCGGGCCAGCGGGATGCCTGACCTGAACAAAGCCCTGCAGGAACAGCAGAAAACCCTCGACGCCCTCCTGAAAAAGCAGAATGCCGCCCTGCGGGCCCAGGACCAGAGCAGCACCCGCCAGGCCCTGGAGGAGAGCCGCCAGCTTCTGCGGGACATGGAGGCGGACGGGCTGCTGGCCCGGGGCACCTCCGACACCCCGGTCGAGCACATGGGCAGCTTTGAGGGTCTGGCCGCCGAGGTGAAAAAGACGGTTCTGGGCCAGGACGCCTATGTGGACGCCCTGGTGCGGGCCATGCGGCGGCCCTTTGTGCTGGGGACTTCGGGTCCCCGGGCACGGAATGTGATTTTGCTGTGGGGCCCCAGCGGGACGGGGCGCCACTTTGCCCTGGCCGAGACCGCCCGCCTGATGGCGGCCCGGGGCCTGCTCCAGAGCGACCAGGCCGCCCGGATGGATCTGGCCCTTTACGCCGACCCCGGCGCCGAGCGGCTCTTTTTACAGGATCTGTACGCCGCCCTGTACGCCCCGGGGGAGATGGTTCTCTTTGACCACTACGAGCGGTGCTGCCCGGCCTTCCTCAAGACCCTGGCCAGCCTGGCGGTGAAGGGTTCCGCGCCTTTGACCTCCCGCTATCTGGTGAACCGGGAGGGGATTCTGGTGGACGCCGGCAGCGCCCTGGCGCCCGGCGCCGTCAGCCGCATCACCCC
Organism: Faecalibacterium sp. An77; assembly: GCF_002161315.1. Lineage (NCBI taxonomy): Bacteria > Bacillati > Bacillota > Clostridia > Eubacteriales > Oscillospiraceae > Faecalibacterium > Faecalibacterium sp. An77. The sequence goes on along the minus strand of NZ_NFHK01000017.1, from coordinate 47,963 downwards.
CCAGGGAAAATATCTGATCTTCTTCTCCCACAAGGGCCGGGACGCCATGGCGGACCTGCTGGGGGCCGGGTTTGTGTCGGCCATCGGGGATGTGTGCCAGACCCAGCCCTTTACCGCCGACCATCTCCAGGCCCTGGCGGCCCAGCAGATCAACGAGCTGGCCCGCCGCTGCCTCCGCCAGCTGAAACTGACCCTGACTGCCGGGGCCGACGTCCGGGATTATGTGGCGGATTTCACCACCGAGCGGGAAGGGGCCGCCGGTCTGGCCGCCTGCTGCGACCAGATGTTCCGGGCCCTCAGCGAGTATTGCCTGCGGAATGACAGTTTCCGCCAGGGAAGCGTGGCTCTGGACGTTCAGGACGGGGTGCTGCGGTTCTCCATCGACAAGAGCGAGCCGGCCCCCCTGCTGGACCTGCTGCCCCCGGCCTGGAACGGGGACATCGACGAGGTGCGCCGGGAGCTGGACGCCCTGGTGGGCCTGAAAGAAGTGAAGGAATACGTCTTTGGCCTGGCGGACAACGTGCAGGTTCAGAAGCGGCGGGCCGACGCGGGAATGAAAACCGCCAGCCTGTCCATGCACATGATCTTCACCGGCAACCCCGGCACCGGCAAGACCACCATTGCCCGGCTGGTGGCCCGGTATCTGAAAGCCATCGGCGCTTTGCGGGGCGGCCAGCTGGTGGAGGTGAGCCGGGGCGACCTGGTGGGCCGGTACACCGGCCACACCGCCCCCCTGACCAACAGCGTCATCGAGAGCGCCCTGGGCGGCGTGCTGTTCATCGACGAGGCCTACAGCCTCTACCGCGGGGAACAGGACAGCTTCGGCCTGGAGGCCATCGACACCCTGGTGAAGGGAATGGAGGACCACCGGGACGATCTGGTGGTGATTCTGGCGGGCTACACCAAAGAAATGCAGCAGTTCCTGACCGCCAACAGCGGCCTGGCCAGCCGGTTCCCCAACCAGATTGAGTTCCCCGACTACACCGCCGACCAGCTTCTGGACATTACCGCCGCGCTGGCGTCGGCCCGGGGATACCGCCTGGACGAACAGTGCACCTTCCCGCTGCTGGGCTTTTACCAGCGGCGGCAGGCGGCCGACAGCCGCACCGCCGGCAACGGACGCCTGGCCCGGAACACCCTGGAGCGGGCCATCTACAACCAGAGCCGCCGTCTGGTGGCCGAGCCGGACGCGCCCCTGGATCTGATCCTTCCCGGGGACCTGGATCTGGACGACGACTAACCCCCAACGCCAAAGCCCCTGCCCCGGCCTGCGCCGGCCGGACAGGGGCTTTTGTTTCTCGTATCCATAGAAAAGGCCCCGAGCTCACCGTCCCGAAAGGGACAGCTGACCCGGGGCCTTTTCCCGCACCAAAACAAAAGTTTTGTAGGCCCCACCACAGGGCCTGCTCCTATTCTAAGGGATTTTACTCTCTGCGTCAAGCCCCTTACTTTTCTGGAAGAAAAGGATGCAAAAGACTTTTCACTGTGTACCATACACTCTCCGGGTCTCCCAAGGTTCCGCGGGGCCGTTATGTTCCGGCTCGCACCCGGCGTTTGTGCCTGCGGCACGGTACGCTGCAAACCGCCTCAAACCTGGTTTTCAGGCCCCCGCAAAAGCTCTATAAAATCAAAAATCCCCGCCCCTGCGACAAGCAGAAGCGGGGATTTTATCTTTGATAGAACTTTTTGGCGTCCGAAGCATTACACACCGGAACAAAAGATGGATTAAACCACACAAAACCTTGGACTCACCGGGGCGCAGCCCGAGAGCCTCCTAAAGCGGCTGAAACTTTGTCGCCGGCAGGGGTTTGTGAGGCCCGCAGCAGTCAGCGGTACCAGGTAAAAAGCTTTTTGCCAAGCTTTTTCTCGAAAAAGCGGAAAAGAGGGGGTTACTTTTTTTCAAAAAAGTAACGGTCCAGGAAGGCGACGAGGGGGGCGGCGCGGCGGCCCAGCAGGCGGGGCAGGATGACCCGGCCCATGGCCCAGACACCCTTGAAATTGTAGAGGACGACCACGGCGCACAGCAGGCCGGTCCACAGGCCGTACCAGGGCACCTCCGCCAGGGTGATGCCCGCCTCGATCACCAGAAAAACCACGTTCACCAAAACGTGCATGGGCTCCAGCCGCAGATCCATCATCTTGCGGCTGTCGATGGCCCGCAGCACAAAGACCAGCGCCATGGACAGGAAAGAAGCATAGGTGACGCCCACCGGGCCAAACCAGAGAATCCCCAGATAGTTCAGGATGCAGTTGGCAATGGCGCCCGCCAGCATGGTGTAGAGGCTGTGGGTGGAGCGCTTGTAGACCACATAGATGCTGTTCATGAACTGGGTGAAGCAGGTGAACACCGCCGCCAGGGTCAGGTAGGGCACAAACTGCCAGGCATCAAAATAGCTGGACTTCATGACCAGCATCACCGGCCGGCACAGCCAGAGGATGCCCGCCGCACAGCAGAACATGACGCTGGAATAGCTGCGGAACACGGTGGTGAAGAACCGGCCCCGGTCCTGTTCTTCGGTGACCGCCGACAGCTGCCAGGCGTCGTAGAAGATGGTGCCCAGGGTGCTCAGGATGGTGGGCAGGAAATAGCCGGTGGACAAAAGGCCGCTCCACTCGGCGCCGCTGCGGCCCTGGATGCCGCCGCACATGGCGTTGACAAAGAACATGTCCGAGGCATTGATGATCCAGAAACTGATCTGGGCCGGGATCATGGGCAGGGAAAACCGCAGCATCTCTTTCCAGAGGGCGCGGTTGATGTAGCTAAAATCAATGTACTGCCACAGCTTGCCGGTGAAGAACAGGAACAGGCTGCTGGTGACGTCGCCGCAGATGATGGCCAGCAGATAGCCCTCGGCGCCCATCTTGAGCACCACCAGGTACAGCACATAGAACATCAGGGTGGCGAAGGTGCACAGCACGCCGTCCACGCCCACCAGACGGTTCATCTCGCGGCTGCGGATGAACTGGGTGCAGAGGGTGCGCAGGCAGCTGGTGAGCACATACACGCACAGGAAAATCTCATACCCCTGCACGCCCGGCACCTGCCGCAGCAGCGGCCAGAACAAAAGCAGAATGCCATAGCCCAGCAGAATGGTCAACAGGCCATTGGTAAAGACCTGCTTTTTGCTGTTGCCGCGGTCCAGGCCAAAGCGGATGATGGCGTTGCTCATACCCATGGACACAAAGGGGATCAGCAGGTTGGCGCACTGGCTCAGCAGCTTGGAAATGCCCATGCTCTCCACGTCCCGCATGGCGTAGGTCAGGAAAGGCTGGACAATCAGGGTCAGCAGTTTGGACGAAAAGCTGGAAATGGCAAAAATCAGGGTATTGCCGGCCAGCTTGCTGTATTTATTCTGTCCCTCCTGGGGGACACGACGGTTTTCCAAAGATTTGTACCTCCCGGTTTTTATTCCTCCCGCAGCAGGGCGCGGCGGGCTTTCCAGTCGGGCATCCGCTGTTCCACCTGGGCCCAGAAGGCCGGGCTGTGGTTGGGCACCAGGAAATGGCAGAATTCATGCACCACCACATATTCCTGGGCCGCAGCGGGCTCGTTCCAGAGGGCCAGGGCAAAGGTAATCTGCCGTTTGGCGGGGACGCAGACGCCCCAGCGGCTGGTCATGGCCCGGACCTTGATGACCGGCATCTGTCCCCCCAGCGCCTCGGCAAAGGAGGGAAACACCGCCCGGCTCAGGGCGGTGAAATGTTCCAGGGCCGCGGCCCGGTCGGGCAGAGGACGGGCCGCCCGGCGCTGTTGGCGCAGGACGGCCTGTTGGATCCACTCCGCATGGGCCGTCACGAAGGCATCCGCCTGGCGGAGGGAGGCCCGCATGGGGATGCTCACCGCCACGGTGCCGTCGGAACGGACCCGGAGATTCAGATTTTTCACCCTTCGCCGGGTCAGCTGGTAGCAGATGCCGCCGGCCTGACGCAGCTGGGTTGTATCGTGCTTAGCCGCCACGGCTGCTGCGGGCCGGACGCCGGATCAGGCGGCCCAGCGGCAGCTGAGCGCCCACCACGGCGGCAAAAATCAGGGCGCAGCCCCACAGTTCCCGCACCGAGAGGCTCTGGCTCAAAAGCAGCCAGCCGCCCAGGGCGCCAAAGACGCTCTCCAGACACATGGCCAGGCTGGCAATGGCGGGGTTCAGGTCCCGCTGGCCCAGAATCTGGAGGGTATAGCCCACGCCGCTGGACAGGATGCCGCAGTAGAGCACCGGCAGAGCCGCGCCGGTGATGTCGGCCAGAGTCACCGTCTCGGTGAGGAAGGAGGCGATGGTGCTCTCCACCGCCACCACCAGAAATTGCAGCATGCTCAGCCGCACGCCGTCCACCTGGGGGGAGAAGTGGTCCACCGACACAATCTGGAAGGTGAACAGCACGGCGCACAGCAGCAGAATGCCGTCGCTGAGCTCCACTCCGCCGAAGCCTCCCTGCATGCACAGCAGGTAGAGGCCCGCCACCGAGAGAACCACACAGCCCCAGATCTGGGCCGGGCTCTTGCGGCCGAACAGAAGCCCCACCACCGGCACCAGGACCACATACATGGCGGTGATGAAGCTGGCCTTGGCGGTGGAGGGGTTGAGGGTAATGCCAATCTGCTGGGCCGCCGACGCGGCAAAGAGGAAGGTGCCGCAGATCAGGCCGCCCCGCAGCAGAACGCGGCGGGCCTCGCCCTGGGGCGGGCCGGCGGGCTCCCCGCGGCGGCGGTGGACCGCGTCAAAGACGCGGCACAGGGGCCACAGGAACACGATGGCCAGCCAGCTGCGGCAGGCCAGAAAGGCAAAGGGCGCCAACGTCGAGCCGGCGCTCTGGGCCACGAAGGCCAGGCCCCAGATCAGGGCGCAGAGCACCAGCAAAAAGGTGTTTCTTGTTTGTACTTTCATCCCACAATTCCCTCAGCTGCAAACATTCCGTACAGATAATACCGGCTCGAGTCGTACGAGACGGTGATGCGGTACTGGGCCGACGGGTCCAGCCCGGTGATGGTATAGCGGTAATTGGTGCCGTCGGTGCGGATATAGCCGGTGGAGCCGTCCACATACTGGGCCCCGCCGTCCACCTTTTTCCACAGAGCCAGCTTGTACTCCTGGACGCCCTCGGCGGTGCCGCAGGCCGTGATGGTCAGGGTATCCCCCGCCACCTGGAAATAACCGGTGTTCCGCTTCCAGATGCCATTGTAAATGCCGTAGAGGGTGCCGTTTGACACCACGTTGGCCCACTGGGCCGTGGAATCGGTGCCCTCGGGCAGCATGATGGGATCGGTGGTGGCCGCCGCCCAGTTTTCGGTGTCCGCCTCCTGGGCGGTGTTGGAAAAGCCCATCAGGCTGGCCACCCCGTTTTTGATGCTCTCACATCCCGCCAGGCTGAGGGTCAGCGCCGCCGCCAGCACCAGCGCAAAAAACCGTTTCATCTTTGTTTTCCGTTCCATAAGACCTCCGGGCAGAGACGCCGCTCTGCCCCGTTTTCATTCTCGTTGGTGGTTGTGTTCCAATCACTTCTTGTTAGTATACCGCATTTTCCTCTTAGACACAACCTTTTCCGGCCTTATTCTGGGGCGTTTGCCTCGGTCAGGGCCGCGCACTCGGCCCCGGCCAGCTCAGGCCAGGCCCCATTCCCAAACAGGGACCCATACCGGTACAAGGCATAACCCCCGGCCCCCTGGGCCCGCAGGTCCGCCACCTGATCGGCCAGCGCCCGCCCGGTGGACCACCGTGCCACGCTGTTTTCGTCCGAGCCGCCGTCGCCGTCCCCAATCCGCCAGGCCCCCAGCCCGATGTACAGGGCCGCAGATCCCCGGGGCATGGCCAGCCATTCCGGGAGGATGTTCTCATAGGCGAACCGGTCCGACCCGCTGGACAGCCGGTATCCATAGCCCCAGTACAGCTGGGGACAGAGGTAATCCACCACCGCATCCTCCCCGGAGGCCTCCAGCCAGGCATAAACGTCGCTGTATTGCTGGTTCAGGTCGTTGTCGGGGTTGCCCTGGGGACTGACCCCAAACCGCAGGGTGGGATCCTTGGCCTTGACGGCGTCGTGGGCCGCCTTGACCAGGGCGGTGACATTCTGACGCCGCCAGCCGGCCAGATCGGCGGCGCCGCTGGCGGCAAACTGGGCCGCGTCAATGGAAGGGTCGGTGGTGGGGTAGAAGTAGTCGTCAAAATGCACCCCGTCCACCGGATAATTCCGCACCAGCTCGGCCACCCCTTCCACCACATAGGCCGCCGCCTCGGGGATGGCCGGGTTGAGATAAAGGCCGCCGTTGACCTCCACCACCCATTCCGGGTGGGTGTTGGCCAGATTTTCCGCCGCCAGCTGGGCCGGCGACGAGGCCGTCGCCCGCAGCCGGTAGGGGTTGATCCAACCTTCCAGGGAAAGGCCCCGGTTGTGGGCCTCGGTCAACAGAATGTCCAGCGGGTCAAAGCCGGGGTCCACCCCCTGGGTGCCGGTGCAGATATGGCTCCAGGGATAGAGGGCGCTGGGATAGAGGGCGTCCCCAAAGGGCCGCACCTGAACCAGCACCGTATTGAGCCCCAGGGCGGCACAGTTGTCCATCATGGCGGCGGCCTGGGCCCGGAACCCCTCCGCCGAGGCATAATCCATCCCCTGAAGCTCAATGTAGCTGATCCACATGGCCCGGTATTCTCCGGCCCCCGGCCCGGAGGAACGGGACTCGGGACCTGTTATCCAACTCTGCCGGCTCAGCCAGAGGGCTCCCGCTCCCACAGCCGCCGCCCCGGCTCCCACCAAAAAAGCCCGCCGGGTTACCTTGCCCCCGGACTTCTTTCGGGCCCGGGTCCGGCCTCTGGAAGCCGTCCGGGTGGTGGTTCGGGTGTTTTTTGTCTGGGGCATCAGACCGCCTCCCTGTACTGTAGCTTGTTGTGTTTCATCCCAACCCCTCCGCTCTCTCTGACCGGGCCGCATCGCCCGGATGCTGTTCTGTGCACTGTCTCCCGAAATGAATGGGCTCGATCGCCGCACCGTTTCCTGTATTCTCGGGCGAACAAATGCCCCCCGCGCGAAACGTGCACTTCTTGGTCAAATAGCTACTCTCGCAGCTATTATACCGTGTCCGCCAGAGCGGACAAAAACCGATCCACGCGAAGCGTGCACTTCTTGGTCAAATAGCTGTTCTCGCAGCTATTATACCGTGTCCGCCGGAGCGGACAAAAACCAATCCACGCGAAGTGTGCACTTCTGGGTCAAATAACCGCCTTAGCGGTTATTATACCACAATCCCGCCTTTATGTGCGCTTTTTCCACAGAGCGAAATCGAGCCAAAGTCTTTTCATTTGAGCACAAATCTGCTATAATAATTTTATTAGTGCACTGCAAACCGCCTGTTACAGCATATGCAAAGCATTTGCGGGCCAGTAGCTCAGTTGGTCAGAGCTGGCGGCTCATAACCGCTTGGTCCCGGGTTCAAGTCCTGGCTGGCCCACCAAAAACAAAACGTCCGGCGTATCCCGCCGGGCGTTTTGCTTTTTCGTGCAGCGAAGCGGTGGCCAGCCCGACTTGAACAGGGCGGCGAGCCGCAGCTCGCAAAAACGGTCCTGTGGACCGTTTTTAGCCCGCGGGTGGTCCTGGCTGGCCCACCAAAAACAAAACGTCCGGCGTACCCCGCCGGGCGTTTTTGCTTTTTCGTGCAGCGAAGCGGTGGCCAGCCCGACTTGAACAGGGCGGCGAGCCAAAATAAAATTTGCCTCCCCCTCTCAGAAAAACACCAGCCTTAGAAAAAGCGCCGCGATCAAACAAGCCGCCGCGGTTTTCTCCGCTCTGCTGATTTTCTGCTCAGGGAAAAACTGTTTCCTGCACAGCGAATGGATCATGGCACAGGCAATGGAAACCGCCAGAAAAATTTGAAATCCTCTCGTGTCCGCCCACCCGGGGAAAAACATCAGCACCGCCCAGGCAGCCAGCAGCAAAAGCTCGACCCCATATCGGGAAACCGTTTGCATCTTCTCTTTGATATCCATTGCCGCGCTCCTTTCGTCTGGTGACGTTCAGGGGGTTACATCTTGTTTCGTCCGCTCCGGTTCTGCCGGGCCAGCCAGGGCCACAGGCTTTCGCCGCCGTCGGTGCACAGGCCCTGGAAGAAATACACCCAGCTGAAATGTCCGTTGTACTCATACGGGGAGCCGTTCGGCCGGGTATAAAGGCCGGTTTCATCCACCACTTTGGGCAGGACGGTGGCGTGGAGATCGGCCCCCATTTCCCGCAGACGCCGGATGGTGGGGGCGGCGTGGGCCGCCGGGGGAACGATGGGGTCGTTTTCCGCATAGACAAACCAGAGGGGCAGGCCGGATTCCGCCAGCGCTTTCAGCTGCCGGTCGGAGATGCCGTCGTCGCGGTAGGCTTCACAGATGGGATAGGCCGCCGCAAAAAGGGACGGATCATCCAGAACCAGATCCATGGTCATGTAACCGCCGTTGGAGCAGCCGCCCACCGCCACACGGTCGCGGTCGATGTCGGGGTGTTCCGCCAGGACGGCCCGGATCAGCTCCATCAAATCCCGATGGTACACCGAGGACACACCGGGGTTGTCCTTCCAGTCGCCCTTTTCGGTGTACTGCATCCAGTAAGTGGGGGTCTGGGGAGCCAGAACATAGGCCCCGCCCATTTCCTTCTGGAAGGTATCGCCCCAGAGGGCCGACACCTGATTGCCCAGCGCCGCCACCGCCGGGTCGGTGCCGCCCTCACCGGCGCCGTGGAGCCAGATCACCAGCGGATGCTTTTCTCCGGCGGGGTGGTCCGGCCCATAAAAGGCATAGTGCAGGGTATGGCCCCCGGAACCGGTGAACACCCCGTCCAGCCGGACCCCCGCCAGGCAGGGCACCCCCATGGAGGGCTCCGGGTCCAGTTCCAGATGGTCCAGCGGTTTTCCTTCCGGGGTGGGCAGGGGAGCGGTGAGGGTCACCGTCAGGCGGTAGGGGTCGCACCAGTCCGCCTTTTGGGTCAGGGGATTGAAACAGAAGGGGCAGCCCTCTGCCGGGCTCACCGCCAGAGTCAGAAGAATATAAGGGCTATCCTGACGGGTCGGGGCCCCGTCGGCCGTCACGGCGGCCGCCTGCCGGACGGTCCGCCGGGTTCTGGACAACATCCGGGCCGGGACCGGCTCGGCCTTGTCAAAAGCTTCCTTTTCCTCCCACACCTGGAACCGGTCCGCCGTCACCGAATCGCTGCAAACCGGCCTAGGCAGCACCAGAAGCACCCGGGACACCGCCGGCCCCCAGGAGCAGCCCTCCACCAGAGCCAGCTGGGTGCCCGGGGCACCCGGCTGTCCCGACACCCGCAGAACGGGAACCGTTTCCCACAGGGCGGGCTTTGATCCATGGGTCATCATCCGACATCACGCGCCTTTCCTCATTTTTCCCCATTGTACCGCCGGGAAAATGGATTTGCAAACCCTTTTTCCTGCGGCGGACGCAGAACAGGCCCCCGCCTCGAAAGGCGGGGGCCTGCCCGAAAGGAGCGGGACGATGCCCGGATTGTTTTTTGTTATTGCCTGCGGCGGGGGCGGCTGCCGGCCTCGCCCCGGGCCAGCTTCTGGAGCCGGGGTTTATCCAGCACCGTCAGGCCGCCGCGCCAGAGCTTGACCAGCCCTTCCTGGGCGAAATACTTCAGCATCCGGCTCACCACTTCCCGGGCGCTGCCCATATAGCGGGCAATCTGGTCGTGGGTCATCCGCAGGTCATTGCCGCCGGTCTTGGCCAGCTCGTCGGTGAGGAAAATGGCCAGGCGCCGGTCGGCGCTCATGAACAGAATCTGCTGCATGGCCCACATGGTCTCGGAATAGCTCTCGGCCGTCATCTGATAGGCATAGCAGCGGACGTAGATGTTCTCATCCATCACCCGCTTGAAAGCGCCGGCGCCGATGCAGTAGGCCTCCACCGGTTCCTCGGCGTCGATGTGGACGTCAAAGGTCACCGAATCCAGCACGCAGGAGGCGGACAGGATGCAGACATCCCCCGCAAACAGCCGGTACAACGTCACGTCCCGGCCGTCCTCCTCCGACAGGAGGTAGGCCCGCAGCTGGCCCGAACGCAGCAGCAGAATGCCCACACAGTTTTCGGTAGGGCTGTGAACATGGGCCCCCTTGTCGTAATGGACCGGACGTGCAAACCGGCACAGAAAATCCTGCTGTTCCGCCGTCAGCTTGTCCCAAAAGGGAAAGCAGCAGGCCAGGCAGCCTTTGTCCTCTGCTTCTTTACGCTCCATAGAAACCGCCCTTTCGCAGGGCCTTGGCGGCCTCGTTGCCGGCCACGGCCCCCTCATACACCGCCTTCGCCACCTGCAGCAGGCCACCGGTGCAGTCGCCGGCGGCAAACAGGCCGGGAATGGTGGTCATCATGTTGGCATCCACCACAATCTTGTTGCCGTCCACTTCGGCGCCCATCTTGCGGGCCAGGGCGGTGCTGCCCGCCACGCCCAGGGCGATAAAGACGCCGTCCAGGGGCAGTTCCTCGCCGCCGGCCAGCCGGACGCCGGACACCTTGTCCTGGCCCAGAATGGCCTCCACCTTTTCGGTGCGGACGGTGATCTCCGGGGGGAACTGGGCGGTCAGCTCAGCGCCGCCGGTCAGCAGGGTGACGCTCCTGGCCAGGGGCAGCAGGGCCGAGGCCTCATGCAGGGCGTATTCGCCGCTGCCCATCACCGCCACATCCTTGCCGCGGTAGAAAAAGGCGTCGCAGGTGGCGCAGTAGCTCACGCCGCGGCCTTCCAGGTCCTTCAGGCCCGGCACCGGCGGCGCGGTGCGGGACGCACCGGTGGCCAGGATCACCGCATCGGCGGGATATTCTCCGCTGAGGGTCTCCACCGTCAGCTTATCGGTGAAGGTCAGGCCCACGGCCTCGGCCTCCACAAACTTGACCCCCACTTCCTTGGCGCCCTCGATGCCGCGGCGCTCCAGCTCGGCGCCCGAGATGCTGCCCGGCACGCCGTAATAATTCTCGATGCCCTCGGCCCGGGCCAGCGACCCGGGGCCTTTGGTCAGGACGGTGGTATCCACCCCGGCACGCGCCGTATACAGCGCGGCGGAAATGCCCGCCGGACCCGAACCAATAATCACCACATTCGCCATATCCTTGTTCCTCCTGGGTATCGTTGTTTTCTCTTCCAAATGAGTATGGCACATTTTCCGCCCGCGGTCTGTAACTGACTTACAAACCGGCCCTTTTTACCCCTTTTCCGCCGCGCTGGCCAGCCGGTCCTCCACCCGGGCCAGCAGTTCCCGGGTGGCGTCGGCGTCCCCGGGGTAGGGCCAGGCATCCAGGTCCTTTTCCAGCCGGGCCCGGAGGCGGTCCGCCTCCTGGGTTTTGCCGGCGGCACGGGCCGCCGCATACTGCACCAGCACAATCCCCGGGTTGCCCTTCATCTGGCGGCAAAACGCCTTGATCTCGGAGCTGCCCAGAATGTCCAGCCCCTGTCTGGTACGGCCATCCATCAGGTCGAAAAGGCCCTGGTCTACCTGCAGCGCATACTGATGGACGGCGGCCAGTTTGCCGGTTTCTTTCAGCAGCTGTTCCCGCAGGGCGGAGGCCTCCTCATAGCGGCCCTGATCCACCAGCCGGCTGTACCGGTACACCCACACCGCCCCTTTCATGGGGTCGTCGGGGCCTGCATCCCCCGGCAGAATAAACCATTCTTCGGGGATATCCCGCAGCCGCCGGCCTTCCATCTGGGCCGCATTGATGGCCAGCTGAGCCCAGAAGGCCCGCCGGCTCACCGGGTCTTTTCCCAGATGCAGGGCGTTGTAGCCGTCGTTGGGCATCCCGCTGATCTTGAGGGGAATGCCGTTCACCAGGCCCAGATACAGCCCCGCCAGGCCAATCCCGATCCAGATGCAGGCCAGAGCCGGGCTGCTCCGGCGGAACAATACCACCAGCGCCCCGCACAGCAGCACCGACACAAAATTGATCAGCGGTCCGCCCAGATTGTAGGCGAACACCGGGAACCCTTCCTCCCGCCAGGGAGGCGGGGCGAGAAGGCACTGGCCGCCGGTGCCCGACAGGCGGTAGCGGCACCACTGGAACCGGCCGTCCCGGCGGATCAGCATGAGGCTGCCCACCCGGAAGGACACAAAGCCGTAGCCTGTGGCCAGACCGAACACCAGATGTCCGCCCTCATGGAGAATAATCTGGATGAAAAAGCCTGCCAGCAGACCCAGAATCAGGAAGGGCAGGGCGTCGGACGCCATCCCGATTTCGGCCGCCAGCGAGGCCCCCAGATAGCCCGCCGCCATGCCCAGCAGCAGGATCAGACCCCAGGTCAAAAGTTTGCCCAGGACATTCTTTTTGCTCTTTTTCACAGCGCGCCTCCCGTCGTTGGTTTGGATGCCCTCATGATACCGCACCCCGGGCCAAAAAGCAAGGCGGGGACTTTCCCAGGAAATTTTACACACCAGCGGGCCGGTTTGTGCTATACTGGACGGGACCCAATATCACGGAGGCACTCTATGCGTTTAAAGAAAATTCTGTTTATTACCACCGGCGGCACCATTGCCTGTGTGCGGACCCCGCAGGGCCTGCGGCCGGTGCTTTCCAGCGGGGAACTGCTGGCCCATCTTCCGGGTCTGGCCGAGCTGTGCCAGCCCGACACCCTGGCCTTGTGCAGCATCGACAGCACCGACATGAGCCCCGCCCACTGGCTGGACATGGCCCGGGCCATCGAAGAAAACTACGACCGCTACGACGGCTTCATCCTCTGCCACGGCACCGACACCCTGGCCTACACGGCGGCGGCGCTGAGCTATCTGGTCCAGAACGCGGCCAAGCCCATCATCCTCACCGGCTCCCAGCAGCCCATTTCCAACGAGATCACCGACGCCAAAAAGAACCTGCGGGACAGCGTCATCTGTGCGCTGGACCCCCGCAGCCACGGGGTGATGGTGGTGTTCGGGGGCCTGGTCATCGCCGGCACCCGGGCCAAGAAAAACAAGACCATCAGCTACGACGCCTTTGCGTCGGTGAATTTCCCCCATCTGGCCCAGGTCCAGGGGGACCGGCTGGTCCACTACATCCAGACCCCGCTGCCCGAAGGGCCGGTCCAGTTCAGCCACGCCCTGGACCAGCGGGTCTTTCTGCTGAAACTGACCCCCGGCATGCGGCCCGACCTGCTGCCGGCGATTTTTCAACTGTACGACTGCGTGATTGTGGAAAGCTTCGGCGCCGGCGGCATCCCGGAATCCCTGATGGAGGGCTTTGCCCGGGGTCTGGGCCGGTACGAGGACACCCACAAGGTGCTGATTATGACCACCCAGGTCACCTACGAGGGCAGCGACGTGGGCATCTACGAGGTGGGCCGCCGGGTCAAGGATCAGTTTGCCTTCCTGGAAGCCCACGACATGACCATCGAGGCCGTCATCACCAAGAGCATGTGGCTGCTGGCCCAGAAGTGCGACCACTTCCAGGAGCTGCAGGAAAAATTCTACCGCCAGATCAACTTCGACACCTTCTATCACTGATCGTCCGGGAGGGGGAAGGGCGCTATGTCTCCATTCTGGTACACCATCGACACCATGCTTCAGCTGCGGGGCGGGGATTACAAGTCCTTTGCCCTGTTCGGCCCGGTGCATCTCTTTTGGCTGGGGCTGTGCGCAGTTCTGTGCACGGCGGGCTTTTTCGGGTTCCGGCGGCTGGGGGACCGGGGACGGCGGCGGGTGCTGGCCGTTCTGACCCTTCTGCTGCTGGCCGACGAACTGCTGAAAGACGTTTCCGCTCTGGCCACCGGCCAGTTCGTCTGGCAGTTTCTGCCCTTTCACCTGTGCAGCATCAACCTGTTCATCTGTCTGTGGTACACCCTGCGGCCCAACCCCATCGCCGCCGAGGTGCTCTACGCCCTCTGTCTGCCGGGGGCGCTGGCGGCTCTGCTGTTTCCCTCCTGGCAGGCCCTGCCCCTGTGGAACGTGATGCATCTTCATTCCAGCACCGTCCACATCATGCTGGTATTGTATCCGGTTCTGCTGCTGGGAGGCGGGTTCCGGCCCAGCGTCCGGCGGCTGCCGGCGGTCTTTGGGGTGCTGGCGCTGGACACTGCCGCCGCGGCCCTCTGCAACCATTTCCTGGACACCAACTTTATGTTTCTGCGGGGTTCCTACGGCAACGCCGCTTTGAAGGTCATCGAACAGCTGTTCGGCCCCGCCTACATACTGGGCCTGCTGCTGATTGTCTTTGCGATCTGGGCGGTCCTGTACCTGCCCTGGACGGCGGCGGACCTGCTCCGCAAACGGCGGAAAAAAACCTGATTCTGCACGCAAAAAGCGCCCCGGGGCGCATCCGTTTGGGATGCCTCCGGGGCGCTGTGTTGTTTCAGAATGCGGATGGGGCAGGGGATCAGGATTTCAGGCCGTTGCGGCGGACCAGATCCCGGGTATAGAGGGCGCGGGTGGCGTTGAGGACGGCCAGCACCATGACGCCCACGTCGGCGAAGATGGCCAGCCACATCCCGGCCAGACCCAGAGCGCCCAGCAGCAGGCAGGCCGCCTTGACCGCCAGGGCAAAGACGATGTTCTGATAGACAATCCGCACGGTGCGGCGGGAGATGTCCATGGCCAGGGCGATGCGGGCGGGGTCGTCGTCCATCAGGACGATGTCCGCCGCCTCAATGGCGGCATCCGAGCCCAGAGCGCCCATGGCGATGCCCAGATCCGCCCGGGACAGCACCGGCGCGTCGTTGATGCCGTCGCCCACGAAAGCCAGATTCTCCCGGGGGCCTTTTTCGGCCAGAAGGGATTCCACCCGGTTGACCTTATCCTCGGGCAGCAGGCCCGCATGGTATTCGGTGATGCCCAGCTGATCCGCCACCGATTTGGCCACCGGCTCGGTATCGCCGGTGAGCATGACGGTGCAGCGGACGCCAGCCCGTTTCAGGCCCGCAATGGCTTTGGCGGCGGTGGGCTTGAGGACATCCGAAATCACCACCGCGCCGGCGTAAGCGCCATCAACGGCCAGGTAAATCACGGTGCCGGTCTGTTCCGGCGGGGTGGGGGTCAGGCCCAGTTTGGCCATCAGGCGGGCATTGCCCACCGCCACATTCCGGCCGTCCACCCGGGCGGTGATGCCATAGCCGCCCAGCTCCTCCACGTCCGACACACGGGCCGGGTCCAGCTCTCTGCCAAAGGCCTGTTTCAGGCTCTGGGAGATGGGGTGTTTGGAATAGCTCTCGGCCAGGGCGGCGGTCTCCAGCAGGGAATCCCGGTCCCCGCCGCCGGCAGGGTAGACCCCGGTGACCTCAAAGACGCCCCGGGTCAGGGTGCCGGTCTTGTCAAAGACCACGATTTTGGTGCGGGACAGCTCTTCCAGATAGGTGGAGCCCTTCACCAGGATGCCGCAGGTGCTGGCTCCGCCGATGCCCCCGAAAAAGCTCAGGGGAATCGAGATGACCAGGGCGCAGGGGCAGGAGATGACCAGGAAGGTGAGGGCCCGGTAGACCCAGTCCCCAAACCGGGCGGGCTGGCCCAGCAGCATCAGCACCAGAGGCGGCAGCACCGCCAGAGCCAGGGCGCTGTAGCAGACCGCCGGGGTATACACCCGGGCAAACCGGGTGATGAAGTTCTCGGTGCGGGCCTTCTTCATGCTGGAGTTTTCCACCAGGTCCAGAATCCGGGAGACAGTGGATTCCCCAAACTCCCGGGTGGTGCGGACCCGCAGCACGCCGCTGAGGTTGACACAGCCCGAAATCACATCATCCCCGGCCTTGGCGTCCCGGGGCAGGCTCTCGCCGGTGAGGGCCGCGGTGTTCAGGGTGGAGGTGCCCTCCACCACCACGCCGTCAATGGGCACCCGCTCGCCGGGCTGCACCACAATCACCGACCCAACCTCCACTTCGTCGGGGTCCACCTGTTCCAGGGAGCCGTCGGGCTGCTCCAGGTTGGCGTAGTCGGGCCGAATATCCATCAGGGCCGCAATGCTCCGGCGGCTCTTGCCCACGGCCACCGCCTGGAACAATTCGCCCACCTGATAGAACAGCATGACGGCGCAGCCTTCCATGTACTCCCCCAGGGCGAAGGCGCCCACGGTGGCCACTGCCATCAGGAAGCATTCGTCAAAGGGCTGGCGGTTCTGGATGCCCTTGATGGCCTTGCGCAGGACGTCCCCGCCCACCACCAGATAGGGAACCAGATACAGCACCCCCACCGGCACCGGCATCGCCGGCAGCAGCTGCAGCACAACCAGCAGCACCGCCGCTGCGATGATCCGGTACAGCATCTTCTTTTGCTTGGCGTTCATATCACAAAAGCCTCCTTTTGCAGGCTGTCCGGCCCTGTTTTTCCACACCATTTCGACACAGGGCGGCGTTTGTCCACAGATTCCACAGGTTTTCCCCAGAAATCTGTGGAACAAAAACCACTTTTTCTCGTTATTTTTGAACTTTTCCTCAAAAACCGTGGAAAAACCGGTGGAAAAAGTGGAAAACTGCCGCTTTTATCCCCCGGTTCTGTGGAAAACCGCTTCTCAGATCCCGAAGATCTCGCAGTCGCTCTCCACCTTTTTGCAGTTGGCCAGCACCTGGGGCATCACAGCCTTGGGGTCCTGGCCCTCCTCAAACTCCACGCTCATCTTGAGGGTCATGAAGTTGACGGTGGCGTTCTTGACGCCGGGGGTTTTCTGGGCGGCGGCCTCCATCTTGTTGGCGCAGTTGGCGCAGTCCACGTCGATCTTATAGGTCTTTTTCATGATGTACCAGTCCTTTCCATCCGCTTGGTGTCATTCTTCGATGTGCTCCATCCCGAGGGAGAGAATGCTCCGCACATGGTCGTCGTCCAGCGCGTAATAGACGGTCTTGCCCTCCCGGCGAAAGCGCACCAGCTTGGAGTCCTTCAGCACCCGCAGCTGATGGCTCACCGCCGACTGGCTCAGGGCCACCGCCGCGGCAATATCCTGCACGCACAGCTCCTGGTCGTGGAGCGCATACAGAATTTTGATCCGGGTCGAATCGCCGAACACCCGGAACAGGTCCGCCAGCTCGTACAGAATCTCGTCGTCCGGCATCCCCTCGGCTGTGGTCTTGGCCTGCTGTTCCATCTTGCATCCTCCTTTGTCCTTGATATATGAGCATCTGTTCATGTGTTCATTATAGCACCGCGCCGCGGGAAGTCAAGAGGGAAATGATAAAAAAATCACGTATGTTCTGACAAACTCCGCCCCGCCGGAAATTCCCTGGAAAAAACGGTCAAAAACAGGTGCGCCGTGGCCCAAAATGTGGTATTCTTAAGACAGACAAAAAATCAGGGCCGCAGCCCCAAAGGCCCGGCCCCTGCAAGGAGGAAATACATCATGTTGGAAGCTGGAATCCGCGGCCAGGCATCTGTGGCCGTCACCCCTGAAAACACCGCCCGCGCCATGGGCAGCGGGACCCTGGAGGTATTCGCCACCCCGGCCCTGGCGGCCCTGGCGGAAAAGACCTGCTGGGAGAGCGTAGCCTCCCAGCTGGACCCGGGCTGCGGCACGGTGGGCACCCAGCTGTCGCTGGAGCACACCGCCCCCACCCCGGTGGGAATGACCGTCACCTGTGAAAGCGAGCTGATCGCGGTGGACGGCCGGAAGCTGACCTTCTCGGTGACCATGCGGGACGAAAAGGGCCCGGTGGGCCACGGGGTGCATCAGCGGTTTGTCATCGACGACGCCAAGTTCTTCGCCAAGGCCCAGGCCAAGCGGGGCTGACCTTCAGCAGGGCGGCCCGGCCCGGCGGTCTTCGGGCGGGTCGTCGGGAAGTTCCAGCGGCGGCGGCTGGGCCGCCAGATAGGCCTCTTCGGCCCGGGCCTGGGCCTGCTGCAGCAGGCGGATGGCCGCCTCGCTGGCCCGGAACATTTCAAAGTAAAGCTCTCTGTAATCCGGCGCGGCAATACGCCCCCTTTCGGTGGATGTGAGGTCAGGGTGGATCTGAAAATACCTCCACACTGTCTCCTTCTGCCCCAAAGCGCATCTGCCGCGTTGCAGTCGCTTGCATTCCACAAAGGAGTGCGGCGCTCCTGCGCCTTGCAGCTGCATCTTTGGGGCGAACGGTCCAGCATAGATGCATTCTCAGATCCACCCTAGTCTGCCCGGCGCGCCGCCCCTTCATGCGGGCGGGGAGGTTTTCCCATCGGAAAGGAGGTTCCGTTTCACCATGAAAAAGGCATTTGCAGGACTGTTCGCCCTCTGCTTTCTGCTGCTGACCCTGGCCGCCGTGCCGGCTTCGGCTCAGCAGGGGACAGGGAAGATCTATCTCTACGGCGAAAACCACTCCACCCAGGCCCATCTGGATCAGGAGCTGGCCGCCTGGAAAGACTTTTATCACAACCAGGGGATGCGGGACCTGTTCATCGAGGTGCCCTCCTATACGGCCGCCTTTATGAATCTGTGGATCAAGGCGGAGGATGACGCCATCCTCACCCGCCTGTACGAGGACACCGAGGGAACCGCCGGCAACAGCCAGGCCACCTGGGATTTTTACCAGGCCATCAAGGCGGAATGCCCCGAGACGGTGTTCCACGGCTTTGACGTGGGCCACCAGTACGACACCACCGGCCGCCGGTATCTGATGGGCCTGATGCTCACCGGCCAGATGGGCTCGTCCGACTGGGACCTGACCCAGAAAATCATCGGCCAGGGCAAAACCTATTACCAGACCCTGGACGGCGCCTACCGGGAAAAACAGATGGTGCTCAACTTCAAGGAAGCCTTTGACGCCCTGCCCGCCGGCACCAGCGTCATGGTTATCACCGGGTCGGCCCATTCGGACATCTATCAGAACGATCTTTCCACCGGGACAGTGCCCTGTCTGGCCAACCAGCTGCGGCAGATCTACGGAGAAAACCTTCTGGCCCGGAATCTGACCGCCGGAGTGGACTACACCACCGCCGGCCTGACTTCCGCCGTCTCGCTGGGCGGGAAGGAGTATTCCGCCCTCTGTCTGGCGGTGCAGGACCTGTCCGGCCGGATGCCGCAGTACCAGTCCCGGACCTTCTGGCTGATTCAGGACGCCTATGAGGACGTTCAGGCCCTGCCCCTCATCGGAGATGTGCTGCCTTACAATAACTTCCCCTGGCCGGTCCAGCAGGGGGAGGTCTTTGCGGTGGATTATCTCCTGGCCGACGGGTCGGCCCAGCGGCATTTTTATCGGGCCGACGGCACTTCCTGGCAGGGTATGCCCACCACCGTGGGCTTTGCGGCGGGGTAAATATTCCGCCGGCGGTCATACTTTCCTCATGCAGGGTCTTTCCCTCCGGTCGAAAATATGATATACTGTCTTTAGATACGCTCAGAAAGGGGGCAAACCCATGCTGGAGGACGCGTTCCAGGCCGTCTATACCAAGTTCAAGCTTCACTTTTACCAAAAGGTATTTCATCGGTTCGCCACGCGGGAAGCCACGCTCACTACTGTGGAATCCTTCTGCATGGAGGGCATCATGGCCCTGGGCGAACCAACCATCGCCGAGTTTTCGCGCATGATGCAGATTTCCACCCCCAACGCCGCCTATAAGATCGGCAGCCTGGTCCGCAAGGGCTACGTGGAAAAGATCCAATCCACCACCGACCGGCGGGAGTATCATCTGCGCCCCACCCAGAAGTACATCGACTACTACAGCATCAGTTACTCCTACCTGCACACCGTCATCGAGCGGGTGCGGGAACGGTTCTCACCCGAAGATGTGGCCAAAATGGAAGAAATGCTGACCATCATCAACGATGAGCTGATGCCCGAGCTGCAGCTGCCCGCCACCAAGGCCGCCGCCCCCATCCGGCAGGCCAGGCCCGAGTCGCCCGCCGCTGCGCCCGATGCCGGTGCTGCACCGGAGTGCGCAGAATAACAGCCAACCCCACCCAAAACAGTACAACCGCCCCCGCTGTGCCTTATGGCAGCGGGGGCGGTTTGTGTTTTCATGCCGTTATTACAGGACCATGTAGAGGGTGCCTGCGGTGATGAGGATGCAGCCCACCAGGGACTTGGCGGTGAAGGGCTCGTGCAGAAACACAAAGGCCAGCACCAGGGTAATCACCACGCTGAGTTTGTCCACCGGCACCACCATGGACGCGTCGCCGATCTGGAGGGCATGGTAATAGCACAGCCAGGACGCGCCGGTGGCCAGTCCGGACAAAACCAGAAACATCCAGCTGCGGGGGCTGATGTCCTTCAGGCCGCCCTGGGTATTGGTGAGGAACACCATGCCCCAGGACATCACCAGCACCACGCCGGTGCGGACGGCGGTGGCCAGGGTGGAGTTCACCCCTTCGATGCCGACTTTTGCCAGGATGGAGGTCAGGGCCGCAAACACTGCCGACCCCAATGCGAAGAAAAACCACATGGAAAATGCCTTCTTTCTACGCCCATTATAAGCACATCCCGGGGCAAAGGGCAAGGGCTTTTCCCGATTTTTGCCCGGGCAGGGGGCCGTATGGTGAGCCAGTCACCAAACTCCCCGGCCGCCGGCCCCAAACCGCCCCTTTTTCCGGGGCGCCGGACGCCGGGCAGGGGAGAAAACAACCTTTTTTCGCCCGGGCGGTAAAAATCTGGGGAAAGGATTGACACCGGAAGGTATACATGGTATCCTGTCGGAGTACCTGTATTACAGGTAGACCGAGAAAAACCTGCATGCGGCGCCCGATGGTGGGCGGCTGTG
Source organism: Faecalibacterium sp. An77 (assembly GCF_002161315.1). Classification (NCBI taxonomy): domain Bacteria; kingdom Bacillati; phylum Bacillota; class Clostridia; order Eubacteriales; family Oscillospiraceae; genus Faecalibacterium; species Faecalibacterium sp. An77. The sequence continues at coordinate 27,370 of NZ_NFHK01000017.1, read as the reverse complement.
CATCCATAGGAGGAGCCTTATGTCCATTTTCCAAAAACCTGACCGTCATCACGTCATCGTGACCGCCAGCGTGCTGGTCTGGATCTTCATTGTCAACGTGGCCGCCGTCGCCCTGGGCATTGCCGGCTGGCCCCTGTACTTCGTCACCATCTTCTTCTTCGCCCTGGGCGCAGACATGAAGAACATTCCCATGATTTTCGCCGGCGGCACCCTGGGTCTGGTGGCAGCGCTGGCCCTCTATGCCGGCACCTTCGGCCTGGCTCCCTACATGGGCCTGCTGGGTGCATTCGCCCTCAGCATCGGCGTCATCCTCACCGTCATCATCCTGGGCGGCACCGTCTGCCCCGTGGTCTGCAACAACGTGGCCTTTGCCTATCTGACGGTGGCCACCGTCAACTTTGAGGAGATCACCCCCGCCATCATCGGCTCCCAGCTGATCACCTTCTGGGTGGGCGGCGCCGTCATTCTGGGCGGTTCTCTGCTGTTCGCCTCCATCGGCAACAAGATCGCCGCCGCAGGCCACTCCGAAGCCAAAAAGTGAAAGCCGGATTGTAAAACCGCCGGCCGGATGCTACAATAAGAGTGTATTATGGAACAAAGGAGCATCCGACGATGGCGATTCAAAAAGTGGTAAAGAGCAGCGTCAGCCAGCAGGTTTTTGACCAGCTGCGCCAGCAGATTCTGTCCGGCAGCTGGAAACCCGGCGACAAACTGCCCTCCGAAAATGAACTGGCCGCCCAGTTCGGAGTAAGCCGGGTGACCGTCCGCAACGCGCTGCAGAAGCTCAGCGGTCTGGGCCTGCTGGAAACCCGCTTCGGCGAGGGCTCCTTTATCCGGGGTCCCGAGGCCGGGGCCGCCCTGAACCAGCTGGTGCCCATGCTGTATCTGGGCCGGGAAACCCTGAAGGACATCCTGACCTTCCGCCGGATGGTGGAGGGGCCCATCTGTGAGATCGCCTGCCGCCGGGCCACCGACGGCGAAATCGCCCAGCTGCGGGAGCTGCTGGACCAGATGGAGCGGTCCGAGGCGGATCTGGCCGCCTTTGCCCGGCTGGACAGCCGGTTCCACTGCATGCTGGCCCGGCTGACCCGCAGCAACATGATGCAGCAGATCTACCAGATCATCGACGACGCCATCCAGTCCTCCTACCGGCAGAACGCCCGGCGTCAGAGCGTGCCGGTGGCCCTCCACTGGTACCGGGAGATTCTGGCGGCCTTTGAGGCCCGGGATTCCGCCCGGGCCCGGGAAGCCATGGAGCAGTCTCTGGACCAGACCTTCTGGATTTCCACCGTCTATCAGAACGTCATCAACATGGAGTCCGCCTGGCCCCAGCGGGTGGCAGTCCGGTGGTACGACGAGGAAGCCGGTGGGGTCCGTGAGGTCACCTACCGGGACTATGCCGCCGACATCCGCCGGATGGTGGGTTATCTGCGGCGGAGCCTGCCCGACGTGCAGGGACGTCACATCGGCCTGCTGGCCCGCAGCGGCTACGCCTACGGGGTGGCCATCTTCGGGTGCATTCTGGCGGGGGCGGTGGCCGTCCCCCTGAACATCGAAAAGAACTGGGCCCAGCTGTCGGATGAGCTGGCCCGGGCCGACGTGGACTGCCTGCTGGCGGACGGCGTCTATTCCGACCGGGAGCCGGCCTTTGCAGACTATAAGGGCACGGTGCTGGACATCCATGCCTTTGCAGGCTGCACCGAACTGGCCGAGCTGACCGAATGCCCCGACCAGGACGCTCTGGCCCTGATCGTTTTCACTTCCGACACCACCGGCCGCAGCAAGGGGGTCATGCTGAGCCAGCGCAACCTCTTTGCCCCCATGCGGCTGTTTACCGAGCCTTTTGAGACCGTCCGGCACCAGTTTGGCCTGCCGGAGGATTACCAGTTCGCCGCTTTCAGCGTCCTGCCCCTGTTCCACATCGCGGCCCTCACCAGCCTGATTTCCTGGAGCATCAGCGGGAACGCGGTGCACTTCTGCACCGATCTGCGGCGCTTTTACCGGGACCTGGCCGCCATGCCCAGCGACGCCATGGCGGTGGTGCCCACCCTCCTGAAATCCATCCACCACGATGTGATGAAAGGGAAGCGGGCCCGCCTGGGCAAGCTGCGCCTGTTCACCTGCGGGGCCGCCATGTACGACCCCCAGATGCTGGCCGACCTCATCGCCCAGGGCTTTACCATCATCCAGACCTACGGCCTCACCGAGACGGTGGGGGACGGCGGCTGGAACAGCGCCCAGGACGCCGCCCATCTGTCCTCGGTGGGCCTGCGGGACCCGGACATGGAATACCGTCTGGAGGACGGCGAGCTGTGCATGAAGGGCGACGCCGTCATGCTGGGCTACTACAAAGACCCCGAGGGAACGGCGGCGGTGCTGCGGGACGGATGGTTCCACACCGGAGACCTGGCCCGCATCGACGCCGACGGCTATATCTACCTCACCGGGCGGAAAAACAGCCTGATGATTCTGCCCAGCGGGGAAAACGTCAGCCCCGAGGAGCTGGAAGCCCTGCTGAGCCGGAACCCCGCAGTGCGGGAGGTGCTGGTGGAGCAGAAGGACGGCAAAATCTGCGCCCGGATTTCCTGCCGGGAGGCCGTCCGGGACGAGGTGCGGGCCTTTGTGACCCAGACCAACCGGTCTCTGCCCCTCTACAAGCGGATTACGTCGGTGGAATTCACCGACCAGCCCCTTCCCCGCAACGCTCTGGGCAAGATGGTCCGGGGCTGAGGGATTTTCTGTTTGCGATTCACGATTCCTTTTTCGAACTCCTTTTTTGCTTTTTCGGCAAAGCAAAAATCGCCCCCGTCCGGCTGGCTGAGCGCCAGGTCCGGGCGGGGGCGATGCTATGTCTGGATGTCAGATCCGGTCAGATGGGGGAATCAGGCCTCGGTCTTCCACAGGCCGTGCAGATTGCAGTAGGCGTAAGCGGCCACAGCCTTGTCACCCTCGGCCAGGGTGAAGACGGCCTTGGGCTCGGCGTTGGCAGCCAGCTCCTTGCGCTGGACGCCCTGCTCGGTCTCCAGAACCACCCACTGGATCAGGTGAGCATCGGTCATGGGGTGTGCCACAGAGCCGACCACCACGGTGACGGTGCTGCCGTCCACGGTGACCACCGGCTTGTGCTTCTCACCGGCAGCGTCCACGGTGTTGGGGACCAGTTCCTTCATGGCCTCGCCGCAGCAGATCATGGGAACGCCCGAGCTGTGGACCATCTCGACCAGGTTGCCGCAGTGGCTGCAAACGTAGAACTTCAACTCTTTCATGGTAGTCTCTCCTTTTTGGTTTGTCTTTGTTGTATCGTGGGGGCCGCACGGCGCGGCCGTTTCGTTTGGTTTTTGGTTTCGAAGCATCTCGCTTTCGATGGTCCTAGTATACCCGATTTTCTGCCGTTTGTCTGTGACTGCATCACTTTTCAGGAATTATTCCTGAATCAGTCCGAAATGCACCGCAGCCTTCCAGATGCCGTCCCGGTCCACCGTATCGGTGACGTAGTCGGCGGCCGCCTGGACGGTGGGGGAGGCGTTGCCCATGGCCACGCCGGTACCAGCGGCCCGCAGCATCTCAATGTCGTTGCCGCCGTCTCCAAAGGCGATGCACTGGTCGGCGGTGAGGCCGTGGCGGGCCATCATCCGGGCCAGGCCCTCGGCCTTTCCGCCGTCGGCGGGGATCACATCCGCAAAAACCGGGTTCCACCGCACCGCCCGATAGCCCGGCACCGCCTCGGCAAAGGGGGCGTCCATCTCGGGGGGCATGTACAGATTCAGCTGATAGGTGGTATGGGTCAGAGCCCGGGCCGGGTCGCCCACCGGGTGCCGGGGCGGGTTCAGATGGGCGTCCTCGCACCGTTTCTCCACCAGATCCGCCGGGCGGTTCAGGTAGACGTATTCGTCCTCGCAGAAGGCGCAGAGGGTGTCGGGGTGAGCTTCCAGCCACCGCAGCAGGGCAGGCACCGACTCCTTGGGCAGGGCCTGGATGTAGAAGGGGTTCAGGTCCCCGTCGGTGCAGCACTGGCCGTTGGTCAGCACATAGCCGTCAAAGGGCACACCCAGGGTCTCCTCCATCCCTTTCATGTAGAAGGGAGGCCGCCCGCTGGCAATGAACAGCTTGATGCCGGCGGCCTTCATCTCCTTCAGGGCCCGCAGGGTGGAAGGGGGCACCTGATGGGTGGCAAAACTCAGCAGGGTGCCGTCAATATCGAAAAATGCAGCGCGAATATTCCCCATTGTATTACAGTTCACCTGCCTTGAGCTTGTCCAGCACCTCGCAGAGGCTGTCGCACTTCATGGTGTAGAGGCTCTGCATCTCCTGGTCGGCGGGCATCAGGTCGGGGACCATGACGGTGACAAAGCCGCCGGCTGCGCCGGCCCGGACTCCGTTGTGGCTGTCCTCCAGCACCAGGCAGGAGGCCGGCTCCACACCCAGAGCTTTGGCTCCCAGCAGGAAGGCCTCGGGGTCGGGCTTGGAGCGGGTGACCATCTCTCCCGACACCAGAGCCCGGAACCGGGACGTCAGATTCCAGTTGTCCAGGTTCCGGCGGATGACGTCCGCCCCGCTGGAGGACACCACGGCCATGGGAATCCCCTGGGCGTCCAGCCAGTCCATCAGCTCATCCAGGCCCGGCTTCTTGGGCACCGGCGCCAGGAATTTCTCGTGGGCGATCCGGTCAAAGGTCTGGATGATGGCCTCGGCGGGGCAGTCGGGGCCGTAATAGCTCCGCAGCACCGCCCGCAGGTTTTCCCCTGCGGCGCCCCGGGCCGCCTGATCCAGGCCGGTTTTGAAGGGCAGGCCGAACACTTCCAGCGCCGGCGCCCAGGACTCGCCCCACAGCGGTTCGGTGTCGAACATCAGGCCGTCCATATCGAAAAGAACACCTTGTATCATACAGTCATCCTTTGTTGTCTGTTGCGTGGAACAGCTTTTGCCCCGGGCCGCCTCACCGGCGGGACGGGACGGCGTTTTGGCCGCAGCTGCGCGAAATGAGGCCCTGGAAGCCGCTTTGCAGCAGCCCCGAAACCCAGTGCTATTATAGCACAATCCAGCGCAACTTACAGCACCCTAAGATGAAAATATATGCCGTCCCTCTTGTAAATTTTTCACTTGTTATTATAATAAGAACTAACATTTGGCGAAAGCGGCAAGGGCGGTGGGCCCGGGCGCGTTTCGTGCAAGAGTGAGAAAAGAGGGAACATCATGTTGGATATCAAAATCACCCGTACCGCCTCTCCTAAGGCCAAGCCGCAGGATGAGTCGAAGCTGGGCTTCGGCAAGATCTTCAGTGATCATATGTTTGTGATGGACTACACCGCCGGTCAGGGCTGGCACGACGCGCGGATCGTGCCCTATGGTCCCTTCCAGATCGACCCTGCCACCACCGTCCTGCACTACGCCCAGGAGATTTTTGAGGGCATGAAGGCCTACCGCACCGCCGACGGCACCATTCAGCTGTTCCGCCCCGACTGCAACGCCAAGCGGATGCAGGATTCGGCCGACCGTCTGTGCATCCCCACCATCCCCGAGGAGGACTACATCCAGGCTGTCAAGGCCATCGTGGATGTGGACCGCGACTGGGTGCCCCATGCCGACGGCGCTTCCCTGTATATCCGTCCCTTTGTCTTTGCCACCGACGTGGGCCTGGGCGTCCACGCTTCCCATCACTACACCTTCTGCATCATCTGCTCTCCCTCCGGCGCCTACTACGCCGAGGGCATCAACCCGGTGCGGATTTACGTGGAGGATGACTACATCCGCGCCGCACCCGGCCTGACCGGCTTCACCAAGTGCGGCGGCAACTACGCCGCCTCCATCAAGGCCGGCGAGCTGGCCGAGGAGCAGGGCTATGCCCAGGTTCTGTGGCTGGACGGCGTCGAGAAGAAGTACGTCGAGGAAGTCGGCAGCATGAACATCATGTTCAAGATCGACGGCAAGGTCTACACCGCCGCCACCGTGGGCACCGTTCTGCCCGGCGTCACCCGCCGCAGCTGCATCGAGCTGCTGAAGGACTGGGGCTATGAGGTCATCGAGGGCAAGCTGGCCATCGCCGACGTCATGAAGGCCGCCCAGGAGGGCAAGCTGGAGGAAGTCTTCGGCACCGGCACCGCCGCTGTGGTTTCTCCCGTCAAGGAACTGGTCTGGAAGGGCGAGCACGCCTACATCGGCGACGGCAAGATCGGCCCCGTCACCCAGAAACTGTACGACACCATGACCGGTATGCAGTGGGGCCGCCTGCCCGACACCAAGGGCTGGATCGTCCCCGTGGAAAAGGTCTACTAAGCGCAGTCTGCTGATAGAAAGAACTCCCGCCCCGCAAGTCCGGCGGGAGTTTGGCGTGTCGGGGGCCGACACGCCCTGAGGGGAACCCGCTCCGGCGTGCATTCGCACGACCGTCCCGCTTTCCCCCCAGTACCCCCCTTTCCGACAAAATGTCCCGGCCAAGCCCGCACCCGCCCTGCGGCGGGCACAGCTTGGCCGTAACATTTCCCGGTCGGTGTCCGGCCTGTACGCACATGTCATCAAGGCCGGACCGATTTTAAAAGGCTGCCGCCGGTTTCTACTCCCGCCCCGCAAGTCCGGCGGGAGTTTTTTGGTGCAGAAAGCCTTTACTACTTCGCTTTACTGTGATAAACTATATGTACACGCCCGCGGCCGGAGGCCGGGGCGTGGGGAAGGGCCGCAGCGGCTTCTGACGGATGCAGCGGCCCGCCCAGAGAGGAATGAACCATGGTCAGAAAATGGAGCGTGCCTTATCCCGCCGTCAACGGGGAGGAAGAACGTGCCGCCTATCTCTATCTGCCGGTGGACTATGACCGGGAGCCGGACCGCCGGTATCCGGTGCTGTATATGTTCGACGGGCAGAATGTCTTTTGGGATTCCGACGCCACCTACGGCAAGAGCTGGGGGATGGAGCGGTTTCTGGACGAAAACCGGGTGCCCCTGATTGTGGCGGCCCTGGAGTGCAACACCGGGGAACACTACGAGCGCCTGGACGAATATTCCCCCTATCGCTTTGAGGAAAAGGAGCTAGGCCGGTTTGAGGGCCACGGGGATGACACCATGGGGTGGTTCATCCAGGAATTCAAGGCCTTTGTGGACAGCGAATGCCGCACCCTGCCCGACCGGGAACACACCTTCATCGCAGGCAGTTCCATGGGCGGTCTCATGAGCCTGTACGCCCTGTTCAAGTACAACGACGTGTACAGCCGGGCGGCGGCCCTGTCGCCCTCCATCTGGGTGGCGCCCGACAAGCTCAAGGCCCTGGTGACCCGGGCCAAGATCCAGCCCGACACCATCCTGTATATGGACTACGGCTCGGAGGAAATGGGAAATCATAAGACCATGCGGCGGGACTTTGGTTCCTTTGGCACCAAGGTCATGAACCGCGGGGTGCATCTGACCCAGCGGATTGTGCCGGGCGGCACCCACAGCGAAGCCAGTTGGGAGCGGCAGCTCCCCTTCGTGATGGAGACCCTGTTCTACGGTCTCGACGTCTAAGGAGGCAGCAATGGAGACGCAATATTTCAAGGAATACAGCCCCGCCCTGGGGCGGGAGATGGAGTGCAAGCTGTACGGCCATGCCGGGCGGCCCATGCTGTTCATCCCCTGCCAGGACGGGCGGTTCTTCGACTTTGAGAATTACCACATGGCCGGCACCCTGGCCCCCTGGATTGAGTCGGGCCAGCTGATGGTCCTGTCCATCGACACCATGGACAAGGAGACCTGGTCGGACAAGACCGGGGACCCCTATTGGCGGATTCGCCGCTACGAGCAGTGGCTGGACTACATCGTCCAGGAGGCCTGCCCCATGCTGCAGCGGATCGCCTGCGAGCGAAACGGCTGGGACAGCCTGCCCGGCATCATCCCCTTCGGGTGCAGCCTGGGCGCCACCCACGTCCTCAACCTCTACCTGCGCCACCCCGACCTGTTCGACGGGTGCCTGGCCCTCAGCGGCATCTACACCGCCAGCTACGGCTTCGACGGGTATATGGACGACGTGGTCTACCGCAACTCGCCGGTGGACTACATGGCCAATTTCCCCACCGATCACCCCTTCATGGACTATTACCGCTCCAAAAAGGCGGTGGTCTGCTGCGGCCAGGGCGACTGGGAGCAGCCCGCCACCACCTGGCGGATGAAGGAGATCTTCGAGCAGAAGGGCATCCCCGTCTGGGTGGACATCTGGGGCAGCGACGTCTGCCACGACTGGCCCTGGTGGTACAAGCAGGTGATCTACTACATGCCCCATCTGCTGGGCTGACGGACCGGCTGGTCCGGCGGCACGGGCTGCGGCGCCCGGCCGTTTCCGTCCCTGGCGGGAACGGTATTTTCCGACATCGCCCCCGGCCGGGGTCCGGCCGTTCTGAACTGTGAAAAGAGGAATCCATATGAAAAATTTCATCTTCATTTCCCCCAATTTCCCCACCAATTACTGGCAGTTCTGCCATGAGCTGCAGAACAACGGGATGAACGTTCTGGGCATCGGCGACCAGCCCTACGACGAACTGATGCCCGAGCTGAAGGAGAGCCTGAACGAGTACTACAAAGTGGGCAGCCTGGAGAACTACGACGAGGTGTACCGCGCCGTGGCCTTCTTTGCCTTCAAGTACGGCAAGATTGACTGGCTGGAGTCCAACAACGAGTACTGGCTGGAGCAGGATGCCCGGCTGCGCACCGACTTCAACATCAATACCGGCTTCCATCTGGAGGACATTCCCCGCATCAAGTACAAGAGCAAGATGAAGCCCTTCTACCAGAAGGCCGGCATCACCACCGCCCGGTATCACATGGTGGACAACTTTGAGAGCTGCCGCAAGTTCATCGACGAGGTGGGCTATCCTGTGGTGGTCAAGCCGGACAACGGCGTGGGCGCTTCCGACACCTACAAGCTGTCCTCCGACCGGGAACTGCAGGAGTTCCTGGCCTACAAGTACGCCGCCCATCCCTTTGCACCCTATATCATGGAGGAGTTTGTCCACGCCGAGGTGAACAGCTACGACGCCATCATCGACGCCCACGGCAATCCCATCTTTGAGGCGGGCAACGTGACCCCCATGTCCATCATGGACATCGTCAACAACAACGACAACTCCATCTACTACATTGTGAAGGACCTGCCTGACGACACCCGCGCCGCCGGCCGGGCCGCGGTCAAGAGCTTCGGCGTCAAGAGCCGGTTTGTCCACTTTGAGTTCTTCCGCATGACCGAGGACCAGGCCAGCATGGGCGAAAAGGGCAAGATTGTGGCCCTGGAGGTCAACATGCGGCCCTGCGGCGGCTTTACCCCCGACATGATCAACTTTGCCCGGTCCACCAACGTCTACAAGATCTGGGCGGATATGGTGGCCTTCGGCGGCACCGACATGCCGGTGGGCCAGCACTTCTACTGCGCCTACGCCGGCCGCCGGGACGGCAAGCCCTTTGCCCTGAGCCACGAGCAGATCATGCAGCGCTATCAGAATAACATGCGGATGGTGGACCGCATTCCCGCCGCGCTGGCCGACGCCATGGGCAACCAGATGTATGTGGCCACCTTCTCCACCGAGGAGGAAATGAACCAGTTCTACAAGGACGTTCTGGCCACCGAATAACGCTTTTCCCGTCTTTCATCCCCGACCCTCTGGGCCGGGGATTTTTTGTTGTCCGGTCTTTCCCCAAACGAAAAGCGCCCGCTTGCGCGGGCGCCAAAAAAGGAAAAATATTTTTTGTTTTTTGAAATCCACCCGATCCGACCAGGCGCCTTTGGGATGCAGGCTCCCCCAGCGGGGGAGCTGTCGCCGAAGGCGACGGAGGGGGGACTCCGCTGAACCGTGCGGTACCTTCCGGGGCCGCCGGGCGGACCGGGGCGTTCTGGTACGCCCTTCCCCAAGGGGGAAGGCGGCCCGCAGGGCCGGATGGGGGACTTCCGCTGAGGGCGGGTGGGCGGGTTGTCTCGTCAGGCCTGGGCTTTTACCTCGGTCTCGATGGAGGAGTGGCCCTTGGGGATGACGTACCGCACCGCCGGCAGGGAGACGTTGGTGGAATACAGGCTGACGTTGGGGTCGCATTTGATGACGGTCCCCTCGCCGCTGCCCGACACGGTGCAGGACACCGATGCGTTGCGGGCGGTGGCCGCGCCGTCCGCCGTGGACTCCAGATAGCCGGAGGCAAACCGGGGCACCGCAAAGCCGCAGTCATAGGCCTCGCAGTCGTAGGCGCTGTCGATCTCATGGCGGCGAATGTGGCCGGTTGCGGTGGGCAGGATGGTGGTGGTCACCTCGATGCCCGGGAAGGGGGACCAGCGGCTCACCACCCGATCCTCACGGATTTCGTGGGAGATGGACACCTTCCGGACAAAGACGTTGTCGTCGATGACAAAGGCCAGCATGCTGTCGGGGGCGGCCTGGTAGATCACCTCACGGCTGCGGGAAGCGCAGAAGCCGAACCGGGTGTCGTAAGCGAATTTGGCGTATTTCTCAGGGAACTGGCCGTGGCCGTGGCCCTCGTTGACACCGGCGGGATAGGCCGTCACACGGCCCTCCGAGCGGGCCACCAGCATATTGGCGTGGGGCATGGGCTTGAGGGCGTCCAGCTGGGGCACAGGCAGGGCCTCGGCGGTCCAGAAGGGATGGTCGTCGGGCAGGGCCAGCAGGATAAAGCACTTCATACCCCAGTAGGGGCTGCCGGGGGCGTTGTACCGCTCGGCCATATACATCTGGGGATAGCAGTAGCCGATGGTCAGGATGCCGTCCCGGTCGAACATCTTCTGATTCAGCCACCAGTTGAAGTTCCGGGCGATCAGGCCCTTCATGACGCCCAGGGGGAAGGGTTCCAGACCGGCCCAGACGCAGGCCGACCAGAAACAGCACTGGGCAAACCGATAGCTCAGGCTGCGGCCATAGGGCAGGGCTGCGCCGTTGTCGTCAAACCAGTAGATGAACTGCTTGGCAAACAGTTCGGCCCGGCTGCGGTAGAGGGCCGCCCGCTCGGGGTCGGTGTCGGCGGCAAACTTGGCGTAGAGGATGCCGTAGTACTGGATGGCCCAGGGGATATAGTAGTCCTTCTGGGGGCTGGCGCCGTCGGTGGACCAGCCGTCTCCGCTGTAGTAGCTGTCAATCCGCGCCAGGCCCCGGGCCAGATTCTCGGGGTCGTAGGGCATCCCGCACTTTTTCAGGGCCAGGTTCACCAGGATCATGAAAAACTGCCAGTTGCACTCGGGGATGACGTGGTGGTTGATCTGTTCCAGCCACCGGGCCAGGTTCTGCTTTTCGGTGTCGGACAGGGGGTCCCACAGCTTTTCGGGGGCGGTCAGCAGGCCGCAGGCGATGGCTGCCATCTCCACAAAGCACTGGTCGTAATCCCCGCACTCGCCCCAGTACTCGGGGTTTTCGGGGTCGGAGCCGGCGGCCAGGCCGCGGCGGTAGATCTCCTCAAATTCCGGGTCGGAACCGCCTCCCACCCAGAAGGGCACCAGAGCCCACAGAGGCCGGCTGAAGGCCTCCAGCTCGATGGCGGCCTGACCGTAGGTCACGCCGGTTTCCCCCAGGTGAAGCCGGGCTTTGCCCTCGGAATAATAGGGTTTCAGGGGGTCAAGAAACAGGTGCATCAGCGCCTGAAAATCCTGTTTGGTGGAAAGTTCCATGGCTGTTTCCTCTTTTATTTCTTGTAGTCAAAGTTGGGGATGGCCGTCCAGCGGCGGCGCAGGGTGTGGGCTGCTAGCTTGGGGCGGCGGTCCCGGGTCAGCAGGCCCTTGCGGTTGCCGCCCACCCGCATGGGGCCCTGAATGGTGGCAAAGTCGGCGAAGTTCCAGGGCATCTCTCCGATGAAGAAATCCCTCTTGTCAAATTCTTCCCCCATCCGCTGATAGTATTCCGCCTGGTACTCCTCGCTGAACATTCCGCCGCAGGCGTCGTGGAGGCCGTTGACGGTGTCGGCGCCGTATTCGGTGATGGCCACCGGCTTGCCCATGCCCGCCCAGAAGTCCAGTTCCTCGTTGAGGCCGGCGCAGGCGGCGTCCAGGTCGCCCGACAGGTTGTACCAGCCATAGTACCGGTTGATGCAGACCACGTCCATGGTGCGGGTGGTGATGTCCTTGGTGTAGTCGTTCTGGCAGCACACCAGGGTGACGGGGCGGTCCTGGGGGTCCCGGGCATGGGCCTGCTCATAGAGGGCGTGCCAGTATTCCAGGGCCGACTCGGGATAGTGTTCCAGGTCGGGCTCGTTGCCCAGGCTCCACAGGATGACGCAGGGATGGTTCTTGTCCCGGGCAATCATCTCGTCCAGCACCTGGCGGTGATGGGCGGCCAGGAGATCGTTCTTGTAGGGGTCCCGGGATGCGCCGTTGATGCCCACCGCCGGGGTCTCGTCAATGACCAGAATGCCCTCCCGGTCGCACAAAGCGTAGAATTCCTCGGCGTAGGGGTAATGGCTGGTGCGCAGGGAGTTGGCCCCGAACCAGTGCATATAGTGCAGGTCGGTGACGTTGGCCACCTGGTTGAGGCCGCGGCCATGGAGGGCGCTGTCCTCGTGCTTGCCGAAGCCCTTAAGGTAAACCGGCCTGCCGTTGAGCAGGAGTTTGGTTCCCTCCACCTTCACCTCACGGATGCCGAAGGTCTCGTCGTAGCAGTCCTCCCCAAAGGTCACCCGGGCGGTGTAGAGGGCAGGGGTGCCGGGCCAGGGTTCCCACAGCTGGGGATCGGGCACCGTGACGCTGCCTGCGGCCCCCTGGGTGCAGGCCACCGGCTTGCCCGCCGGGTCCAGAATCTCCACCGAGACGCTGCCCTCGCCCACCGTGTCCACCCGGTAGTCCACCCGGCCGTCGCAGTGAGGCACCAGGGTGATGTCGGCGATGTAGGCCCTGGGGGTGGTGTAGAGGGTCACCGGGCGCTGGATGCCGGCATAGTTGAAGAAATCGAAGTTGGGGCGGTTCATGGGCTTGGCGCTGGCCTTGGCGTGTTCCACCGAGGGAATGCCGGCGTTGTCCGAGCCAAAGAAGGCGATTTCGCCCGGCTCATTGCCCACCGGCAGGGTATTGCGGTTCACCCGGTTGTCGGCGGCCACCGTCAGCAGGGCGGTGGCACCGGGGGCCAGACGGCCGGTGACGTCGGCCTCAAAGGGCAAAAAGCCGCCCCGGTGCTCGGCAATGAGCTGGCCGTCCAGCCAGACCTTGGCCTGGTGGGTCACCGAGCCGAACCGCAGCACCACCCGCTGACCGGCGCAGCTGCGGGGCAGGGTGACGGTGCGCTGATAATACACCCAGCCGTAATGATCCCGCCAGGCGCGGTCGGGCTTCTGATCGTTGAAGCTGGCGGGCACCGCCACCGTCTCGGCGCCGGGCAGGGCCGAAGCCGGGTCCAGGCTGGGGGCGGCGGGGTCGCCGGGGTCCAGGGCAAAGTTCCAGATGCCGTCCAGGCTCAGGGTGAGCCGCGCGGCGTTCTGCTGAGGATAAAGCATGGTTGTTCCTCCCATCCAAACGGATGATCTGTCCGGGCCGGATGCTCTGTGGCTGCGGCCCGGGCCCAGCGGGGGAAATCGAATTCCCCCGGACGTTTCTTACCAGTACATCTCCCAATCCTTGGTCAGGCGGGTGAGGGCCTCCATGTAGAAGTAATCGCCCCAGCTGGTGCACTCGTCCACGCCTTCGGGGGTGCAGGTGTTGTAGGGGCTCTTTTTGCTGTAGGTGCCGTGGAGCAACTGGCCCGAGCCCAGGGTGGCGGTGCGGACGGCGTAGTGGTCGTAGAGGGAGGCCAGCATCTGGCGGGCCAGGGTCCGCCAGCTCTCGGCCTCGGCAGGCTCCACATACTTGGCAGCCTCCAGCAGGCCGCAGGCCACGATGGCCGCCGAGGAGGAGTCGCGGGGTTCGCCGCTGTCGGGGGCGAAAATCATATCCCAGCAGGGGATCAGGTCCTCGGGCAGGCGGGACAGGTAGAAGTCCAGAGCCCGGCGGAACACATCCAGGAATTTTTCATCGTGGGTGTAGGTGTAGCCGATGGCGCTGCCGTAGACGCCCCAGGCCTGGCCCCGGGCCCAGAAACTGTCATCCCGGTAGCCCTGGCAGGTGCGGCCGCCCTTGGGGGTGCCGTCGGGGTTCATGTAGAAGGTGTGGTAGGTGCTGCCGTCCTCCCGGAAGGAGTTGGCCAGGCAGGTGGCGGTGTGGGCCGCCGCAATGGCCCGGTATTTGTCGTCGCCGGTGGTCTCGGTGGCCCAGTACAGCAGGGGCACGTTGAGCATGCAGTCGATGATGTAGCGGTAGTTGTCGGGGTCGTCCATGGTGCCCCAGGCCTGCAGGAATTTGCCGCTGGGCTGATAGCGGGTCAGCAGCTGGTCGGCGGCCGCCACGGCAGCGTCACGGCCCTTTTCGCTGCCCACCAGCTTCCAGGCCGCCACGCAGGTGGGGCTGTACAAAAAGCCCATGTCGTGGTGGTCCACCTCCACCTTGCGGCGGATGCGGTCGGCGAAGCTGTCCACCTGGATCAGGGCCGCCTGTTTGAATGCTTCATTGCCGGTGGCCTCATAGGCCAGCCAGATTTCGCCCGGCCAGAAGCCGCAGGTCCACTGGTTGTTGGGGCAGCCGGGGTAGATGTTGTTGACGCTGGAATGATTCTGGCACTGCCAGGTGTAGAGGGGGAGATTGGCCTCCACCTGACGGCAGGCCGCGGCCAGGGCCTCCCGGGCCTCGGCGTCGGACAGAACACGGTTGGGGAAGGTTTTCATAAGGTGACAAAGCCTCCTTGAAAAAGTTTGGTTCCAGTATACACCAAAAAGCGGGGCCGGGCAAAAAGCCCCGGCCCCGCCCACGAAACAATGGGAATCCAGCCTGCTTTCCGGCAGGCGCCGGCTGTAAAAAGCCTGATTCAGTTTGGGATAAGCGATCAGCCCTTGATGCCCGAGGAAGCCACGCCCTGGACGAAGTACTTCTGCAGGGACAGGAACACGATCAGCACCGGGATCAGCACCACCACCGAGGCGGCCATAATCAGGCCGTACTCAGCCGAGTACTGGGAGATGAACATGCGCAGGCCGATCTGGATGGTCTTCAGTTCGGTGCGGGTCAGGTAGATCAGGGGTCCCAGGAAGTCGTTCCAGGTGTTGACGAAGGTGAAGATGGTCAGGGTGGACAGAGCCGGCAGGCTCAGGGGCAGCATGATGTGCCACCAGATGCCGTATTCGGTCAGGCCGTCGATGCGGGCGGCCTCGCACAGCTCGCTGGGCACGCCCTCATAGAACTGTTTCATCAGGAACACGCCGAAGGCGCTGAAGGCCTGCAGGCACATAATGGCCAGATGGGTGTTGTTGAGGCCCCAGGAGCTCATCATCATGAACTGAGGCACCATGTAGGCCTGCCAGGGCACCGCGATGGTGGCGATGTAGCCCAGGAACAGCACGTTCTTGCCCTTGAACTGCATTTTGGCAAAGGCATAGGCCGCAAAAGACGAGGTGAACAGCTGCAGCAGGGTGACCACGATGGTGATCTTGGCGGTGTTCTTGATGAAGGTCAGCAGGGGGATCTCAGTCCAGATGTCCACATAGTTCTGCCAGCGGGGATTGGCGGGAATCCACTGGATGGGGAAGCCGAACACGTCCTTGTTCTCCTTGAAGGAGGAGGACAGCATCCACAGGAAGGGCATCAGCATGAAGGCGGTGATGACGATGAGGAAGAAATAGATCATGAACCGCATGATGGCGTTGCGCCGCTTCTGGGAGGCATGATCTTTGATTGCAGATACAGCCATGGTGCTCCTCCTTTCTCAGTTTTCGCCGCGGGAGCCGCGGAACTGGACGATGGTCACGATCAGCACCAGGACAAACAGAACCATGGCGATGGCGCTGGCGTAGCCGTATTTGGGCGTGTTGACAAAGGCCACATTGTAGATGTAGTACACCAGGGTCATGGTGGCGTTGCCGGGACCGCCCTGGGTGATCATGTACATCTGGTCGTACACCTTGAAGCCCGAGATGGTCAGCATGATGACCACGAAGAAGGTGGTGGGACGCAGCTGGGGCAGGGTGATGTGCCAGAACTGCTGCCAGCGGTTGGCGCCGTCCAGCTCGGCGGCCTCGTTCAGGTCAGGGTTGCAGCCCTGGAGGCCCGCCAGGTAGATGACCATGTAGTAGCCCATGTTCTTCCAGACGCTGAACAGGATGACGGTCAGCATAGCGGTCTCTTTGCCGGCGGCCCAGCGGGGCAGGTTCTCCACGCCCAGCGCGGCCAGCAGGGAGTTGATGGGGCCCATGGCAGGGTTGAAAATCATGTTCCAGACCGCAGCCACCGCCACCAGCGATGCGACGTAGGGGAAGAAGGCCACCGTGCGGAAGAAGTTGCGCAGGCGGACATTCTGGTTCAGCAGGACCGCCATGGCCAGGCTGCACACCAGGGTCAGGGGCACCGTGCCCAGAACGTAGACGATGGTGTTCACCAGGGCGGCCTGGAAGATCTTGTCGGTCTTGAACAGCTTGATGAAGTTGCTCAGGCCCACAAACTCAATGGCGTGGCGGCCGTCCCAGGAGCAGAAGGCCAGGGCGATGGCGAACACCATCGGCACCAGAGTGAACACGCAGAAACCGATGAAGTTGGGGGCAATGAAGGTGTAAGCGGTCAGGGTGTCCCGAACCGATTTCTTCAGGGCCTTGCGGGGAGGCTTATCCGCCTTGACGGTTGACGCGGCAGGATTTGCCATAGGGAAACTCCTCCTTTCCAAACAATCCTCACAAAAAAGCGGGGCGGGCAGGCAGCCCGCCCCGCGCCGGTACAAAAGATAGGGCGCTCAGCGAGAAATTAGGCCAGGATGACCGAGACCTGATCATTCATGTTCTGAATGCCTTCGTCGACGGTCTCGCTCAGGGTCATGATGGCGTCGTGCTCGGTGTTGAGGATGGTCTCAATATCGGAAGCATACTGGGTGTAGGGCATCTCCAGGTAGACGGCCACGGTGTTCAGAGCCTCGGCGGAAGCGTCGTCGGCAGGGAAGCCCTCGGTGGCGCGGATGATGGCGTTGGTCTCCTCGGAGCCGCAGGCGGGGAAGGTGCCGGTCTCAGCGATGACCTTGGCGCCCTCATCCGAGACACACCAGTTGATGAAGTCGGCAGCAGCCTCAGCCTTGGTGGAATCCACGTTGATGGCCAGAGAGGTCACGGTGCCCAGGGTGGAGCCGGCAGGAGCGTTGGCGGGGTGAGGATACTTGACCATGCCCCAGTTGAACGGAGTCTCGGCCTCGGCCATGTAGGTCTGCAGGGTGGCGATGAACCAGCTGCCCATGGGCAGCAGAGCGCACTGCTGGTTCTCGAAAGCAGCCGAGTAGTGCAGGGAGGAGGTCTTCAGGTAGCCGTAGTCCATGCAGATGCCGTCGTTCTGCTGAGCCAGGACCAGGTCGTAGGTGGGCTTCATGAAGTCATAGGTGCCGTCCACGATGGTGTTCTCGCCGTCCAGGATGGAGAACAGGGACACGCAGGAGCGCCAGGTGTGGTAGTGGCAGCCGTAAACCTTGGCGTCGCCCTCGCCGCTGGTCATCTGACGGGCCAGAGCGTCGTACTCCTCCATGGGCAGGTCGTTGGCGGGATAGGGAACGCCGGCGGCGTCGAACAGATCCTTGTTGTAGAACAGGACCCAGAAGTCATTGCGGAAGGGAACGGCGTAGAAGTTGCCGTCGTCGGTGGTCAGCTGCTCGATGGTGCCGTTGAAGTCAGCGGTGTCACGGGTCAGCACGTCGTTCATGGGTGCCAGGTAATCCAGGTTGATCAGGTTGGCGTAGCCGGGGATGTCCTTGATGCTCAGGACGTCGATGTCGGCGCCGCCGGCCAGCTGGGTTGCCAGAACGGTCATGTAATCGGTGGAGCCCAGGTCCAGCATCTCGATGGTGACGTTGGGGTGGGTAGCCATGTAGCCGTCAGCCATGGCCTTCCAGTAAGCGGTGGACTCCAGATCCCAGATGGTCCAGACCAGGTTGGTGGTGCCTTCGGCAGCAGACGAAACGGTGGATGCAGCAGTGGATGCGGCGGTGGAGCTGGAGCTGGAGCTGCCGCAGGCGGCCAGAGCGGTGGTGCCGGCCACCACAGCGGCGGCCTGCAGGAACGAACGGCGGGAAATCTTTCTCATGATCTTTGCCTCCTGGAAATCTTCTCTTTCTTCTTCGATGCAGCGTCCCGCCCCGTGTCGGCGGGTCCGCTTTCCTTGTTTATACTATAAGCCCGCCTGTCCCTTTTCGGAATGGAAAATCCAAAAAAGCGTCTGTAATTTTTTTATTTTTTCCAGAAAAGATGCAATATCTTAAACTCAAAGATGCAATTAATCCATTTTTTCACAAAAATTTGTTGCTGTATTCGATTTTTTCAGTACTATATATACAAGGGTCCTCCGGCGCTCAGGACAGGATTTTATACGCTGCCCAGCCGGATGCCGCCAGCAGCAGCCCCGCCGCCCCAAAGCAGGCCGCCGGGCCCGCGGCGGCCACCGCCGAGGACCCCACCAGGAACATCACCTCAAAGACGCTGCCGCTCATATTGAACAGCGAGAGGGCTTCGGCCCGGCGTTCCTCCTGGCCGGCGGCGTCCACCAGGTTGTTCTGGAATTTTTCCAGGATGCAGCCGGGCATCCGCAGCAGCAAGGGCAGAGTCAGCATCAGGGCCACCGCCGGGAGGGTCCGGTCGATGAGGCCCAGAACCGCCATGCCGGCCCCCGCCAGCACAAACAGCCCCGCCAGGGCCTGCAGGGTGTGTTCCGGCTTGAGCCGGTCCAGCAGCGGCCCCGACAGCATCTGAATCACCGAATACCCCAGAATGATGGCCGTAAGCCATTCGGCCCGGGCCCCGCAGGCCAGCAGCTTGTCGGCGTAGAAGAAATTCACCAGAATCTGACCCATGTTCAAGGCCGCCAGGGCGGCAATCAGGGCCAGGGCCCGCCGGGTCAGCACCATATGGGCCAGGCCGGGCCGGGGTGCGGTTTCGGTCCGGGGCGGGCGGCGCTGCACCGGCAGCGGCGGCAGGGAAAAGGAGGCCAGCCAGGCCAGAAAACTGGTGAGGGCGCTGGCCGCCAGCAGGACGGGAATGCCTCCCACAGCGTACAGGCCCGCATAGCACAGGGTGCTGACCACAAAGCCGGCAGTTTCCAGGTTCCGCACCCGGGCGGTGCTGGTCAGATACCGTTCCGGCGGCAGGGTGCCGTAGAGATAGGCGCTGAGGGTGCCCGACTCAAAGCTGAGGGCCGCTCCTTCCACCATGGCTTCCAGCCAGAACAAGGGCAGGGACCGGGTGAGAAAGGCCGTCAGCAGCAGCACCCGGGCCATCACAAACAGAAACTCATACAGCAGGATGGACCGGCGGCAGCCGATCCGGTCGGTGAGGCGGCCCGAGGGCACCTCGCCCAGCAGGACCGCCAGGGACAAGGCCGCCTGCAGCAGAAAGAACTGGCTGACGCTCACCCCTGCGGTGGTGCGCACCAGCAGGGAAACAGGGCCAAAAAAGACCAGCCCGTTCAAAAAGGACATGACCGTCAGACCGTCCAGCGGACGGCCTGGGCAGATAAACGATTTCATTTTCTCGTACCTCACATCAAACGTTCAGAAAAACAGCGTTTTCCCGGGGCAGGGCACAGCACGCCCCAGGGCGTACCCCTGAACGGGGCACACCGGACGGTTTGGATGTGTTTAAGGACGAGTCAACCGTTTCATCTTGCAGCAGTTCCTTTCACAGGCTGGTAAAGTAAGGCCAGTATAACACAAAAGGCCCGTCTGCACAAGCGGCGGCGGACGGTTGACAATCCACCCAAAAAACGTTACTTTATAAGTGTTGTATCCTAAATCGCGCACCGCTGCGCAGGCCGGAAAGGGGGAGGGCCATGAGCTTCGATTTCATCCGCAGAATGACCCTGCGGCGCCAGATTGTCCTGGGCACCCAGATGTTCACCGCGGTGGTGAGCCTGCTGCTGGGCATCGTGCTGTTTGCTCTGTCCGACTCCTATATCCGCAGCAACACCCTGCGCTCGGTGGAATTCAACCTGATGCAGATGGCCACCTCGGTGGAGGCCAAACTGAACAACGCCGACAACCTGCTGAACTGGGCATCCACCGACAGCACCCTCCGCCGCTATCTCACCACCACCGAGATGACCGGCCAGCTCACCACCTCCGCTTACGACACCTTTTCCGACCGGTATCTGTCCAGTCCCATCCAGACCCAGATCACCCGGTTTTTCGTCACCAACGGCACCGACCGGTTTCTTCAGCTGGGCAACCTGACCAGTTCCGCCGGCCTCAACGCCGGCACTTTGACCATGTTCCTGGGCCCGGAGAACCGGCTCACCTTTGCCCTGGACCCCCTGCTGCCTTCCCACCCCACCTGTCTGGTGCTGCGCCAGCAGATTCGCCCCAGCACCGAGACCCACTCCATCGGGTGGATTTATCTGGGCCTGGACACCGCCGTCATCACCAGCGCCGCCGACGACTACATCATGCCTGAGGGGGGCGTCCTCTACTGGCAAATGGGGGGTCAGCTCTGGCGGATGGACGGCCACATCCTCACCCCGGTGGAACACGGCCTGGACACCGAGCCCTACCGGGCCGCCGGCCTGGCCAGCCCCGACACCCAGGTATTCCGCGTCATGCGGAACAACCGGGCGTTTCTGTCGGTGGTGGCGCCTCTGGATGGCTGGGACGCCCAGCTGATTCAGCTGTTCCCCGAGAGCACCTTCCTGAACCAGCGGATGATTTACCTGCTCCTGATCGGCCTGGGCATTCTGCTGCTGTGGCTGATGGACGCTTTGCTGCTGCGGTGGCTGGATTCGGTCATCACCCGGCCGGTGGCGGCCCTCCGCCAGCGTCTGGACCGGATCAGCGAGGGCAATTTCACCATTGACCACTCCATCGAGTGGTCCAACGAGCTGGGCGACATCGGCCGGGGCATCAACCATCTGGCCGGCAATGTGGAGGGCCTGCTGGCCCGCCGCCTGGAAGATCAAAAGCGGAAGCAGGACCTGGAATACCAGATGCTGCAAACCGAGATCAACCCCCATTTCATCTACAACACCCTCAACTCCATCCGGTGGATGGCCACCATCCAGAACGCCACCGGCATCGCCGAGATGGTCACCGCCTTCGCCCGGCTCACCAAGAGCGTCTCCAAGAGCACCGAAAAACTGGTGCCGCTCCAGGACGAGCTGGCCCTGCTGAACGATTATTTCACCATCCAGCAGTACCGCTATGGCGGGGATCTGCAGATTGAGGTGTCCCACATCGACAACGAAGCCATCTGCCGGGACTGCATGATCCCCCGGTTCACCCTCCAGCCCCTGGCGGAAAACGCCATCTTTCACGGTCTGGAGCCCAAGGGCGGCTTTGGCAGCGTACTGATTGAAATTCACATCAGCCCCGACAACGGGGATGTTCTGGTCACCATGACCGACGACGGGGTGGGAATGCCCCCGGAACAGGTGGCCCATCTGCTGGACGAGCCCTCCGACCAGGCCGCCGCCCAGGACAAAATCCGCCATGTGGGCCTGTGGAACGTCCACCGGCGGCTGCAATACTCCTTCGGCAGAAACTACGGCCTGACGGTGGAGAGCGAACCCGACGTGGGCACGGCGGTGACCATCCGCCTGCCCTATCACCCCAAAGAGGAAGGAGAAACGACCCATGCTGCGGATCCTACTGGCTGACGACGAGCCCCTGGTCCTGATCGGCCTGCAGGGGATGCTGGAATGGGAAAAGCAGGGCTACACCATCTGCGGCACCGCCCGCAACGGCAAACTGGCCCTGGAAGCCATCGAGCGGGAAAAGCCCGACATCGTCATCGCCGACGTCAAGATGCCGGTGATGGACGGGCTGTCTCTGGCCCATACCTGTCACGAAAAAGGCCCTCTGCCGGTGTTCATCATGCTCACCAGCTCGGAGGATTTCAGCTATGCCCGGCGGGCCATTGAGGCCGGGGTGGTGGACTATCTGGTCAAGATGGACCTGACCCCCACCAGCCTGTGCGGCGCGCTGGAGCGGGCCAGCGAAAAGGTGAAGAAAGAGCGGGCCCTCACCGGCCAGATGCCCAGCAAAAGCGAGATGGAGGAAGGGCTGCGGACCCTGCAGGACCGGTTTTTGATCCGGCTGTATGCGGGCCTGATCCCCGACGAAGCCCATCTGCAGCAGGAGATGAAGGGGCTGGACCTGCATCTGGACCAGCCCTGTCTGATTGCGGCCTGGGGCGAGATTCTGCCCGCCAACGCCGCCATGACCACCGAGCAGCAGCTCAAGCTGAATCTGGCCTGCTGCCGGATGCTGGAAACCACCCTCCAGAACTATCTGCCGGTCCACGCCACCGGCACCGACGTGCTGCATTTCAGCGCCCTGTTCAGCCTCACCGAGGAACAAAGCCGGGACGTGAAGGCCTTTCTGGAGCCGCTGCTGAAAAAGGCCAGCCAGATTCTCTACAATTACTTTTCCGCCCGGCTCCTGTGGGCCGTGGGGCGGCCCGCCGCTGCACCGCTGGGCCTGCCCCGCCGCTGCCGCGAGCTGGATACCCTCCGGCTTCTTTTGTCGGACAGCGAACCCATCCTCTTTGCCGAGGACATGGACAGCGACGCCAGCGCATCCAAGCTGCAGACCGTTGCCCAGGTCAAGGCCTACATCCGGGACCATCTGTCCGAAAAACTGACCCTGGCGGACGTTGCCGCCGTGTTCAGCTTTTCCCCCGGCTACCTCAGCCAGCTGTTCGGCAAGTACGGCGGCGGCTTTGTGGAGTACATCACCGAGGCCCGGGTGGCTGCCGCCAAGGAAATGCTGGAAAAAGGGGATAAAAAGATCTACGAGATCGCCGAGGAACTGGGTTTTGAGAGCTCCTTCTACTTCTCCAAGGTCTTTAAAAAGGCCACCGGCCTCAGCCCCCGGGAATACCAGCAGAAACTGTAGCGCCCCGCGCCGTCACCGGGCGCAGGGGAGAGGGGCGTTGTCCGCTCTGTTTCCTTGTCTGTCATCCATGATAGGAGATGTTCCATGTTTACCGAAAGACTACCCCTTCTGCCGGCGGTGCTGCCCGCCTTCCGGCCCTGCCCTCCGGCCTGTCAGCGGGCCGGCTGGGAATCCCTGCCCGACACCGCCCGCCAGCGCCTTCTGGACGCCGGCGAGGCCGAGGCGGCCCGGTCCATTGCCCCCATGCCCCTGACCCTCTGGCTGGACTTTATCCGCAGCGGACGGCGGGCCGACTGGGAGGAGGCCACCTTCTCCCGCCGGGCCCGGCTGTGCGCCCTGGTCTGCGCCGAGTGTGTGGAGTACCGGGGCCGCTATCTGGACGCCATCGCCGACACCATTTGGGCCATCTGCGAGGAGAGCGCCTGGCAGCTGCCGGCCCACAACTCCTACGTCCGGGACACCCCCCAGCTGCCCCTGCCCGACACCGCCCGGCCCCTCATCGACCTGTTTGCGGCCGAGGCCGGAGCCCTGCTGGCCACCGTCCACTTTTTGCTGGGGCCTGAGCTGGAAAAAGCCTATCCCGGCCTCACCACCCGCATCGAACAGGAGGTCCGGGACCGGATTCTGACCCCTTACCTGCAGGATCACTTCTGGTGGATGGGCAACGGCAATGAGCCCATGTGCAACTGGACCAGCTGGTGCACCCAGAATGTGCTGCTCTGCTTCTTCCTGCTGCCCGACGTCAGCCAGGAGGAGCGCCGGGCCGCCGTCCGTCAGGCCGCCTACAGCCTGGACTGCTTTTTGAAGGACTACGGCCCCGACGGCTGCTGCAACGAGGGCGCCCAATATTACCGCCACGCCGGTTTGACCCTCTGGGGCGCCCTGCACATCCTGTCCAGCGCCGCCCCCGAGGCCTTCGGGCCCCTGTTCCGGGAGGAGAAAATCTGCAACATTGCCGAGTACATCCTGAACGTCCATGTGGACGGGCCCTATTACCTGAATTTCGGGGACTGCAGCCCTCTGGCGGGCCGCTGCGGCGCCCGGGAATATCTCTTTGCCAAGGCGGTGGACAGCCCCTCTCTGGCAGCCCTGGCGGCGTCGGATTTCCGGGCCGACCCGGACCCCGACCACCTCACCGCCCAGGACGCCAGCAGCCGGATCAACCTGTGGTACCGGCTTCTCACCGCCTTCACCCAGCGGGAGCTGGAAAGCCATCCCGACACCGCCGCCCCCGCCGGGGACGTGTGGTACCCCAGCGTGGGAGTCTTTGCCGCCCGGCGGGGCAGCTGGGTTCTGGGTGCCAAGATGGGCTCCAACGGGGACAGCCATAACCACAACGACACCGGCAGCATCACCGTCTACAAGGACGGGCGGCCCTTCCTGATTGACATTGGGGTGGAGAGCTACACCCGCAAGACCTTCAGCCCCCAGCGGTACGAGATCTGGACCATGCAGAGCGGCTGGCACAACCTGCCCACCTTTGACGGGGTGATGCAGCTGCCCGGCGCAGAGTACGCCGCCCGGGACATTCAGATCGGGGAGGGGAGCATTTCGGCCGAGTTGTCGGGGGCCTATCCCCCCATCCAGGGGCTGAGCCATTACCGGCGGACGGTGTCGGTTACCCCCGAGGGAATCACCCTGGTGGACGAGACCGACTGGCCCGGGGAAGTGGAGCTGACCCTCATGACCCAGCTGCATCCCCAGCTCTGGGGCAGCGGCCTGAGCCTGGAGGGCCTGGGCCTGATCCAGCCCGGCAGCGGGGTGGAGCTGACGGTCCAGCCGGTGCCGGTGACCGATCCCCGGCTGCGGACCGCCTGGCCTGATACCATTTGGAAAATCAGCATGTATTTCTACAATAAGCTGATCTTACATTTGAACTGAGCAGAGGAAAAGGAGTTTTTGTCATGGAAACCATCAAGCTGAAAGTCCTGAACCAGACGGGCCATACCCTGATGACCTGCCGGGCCGATCAGGAGGTATCTCTGGTCTACACCAACGCCTACCAGCCCGGCGACCGCATCGCATTGGAGATCGATCACCCGGGCCAGTTCTGCGTCATCCAGCTGGAGGATACCATGGACCCGGCCCTGGTGTATGTGGTCAACCGGGAGATCAACTTCCACATTCCCTTTGGGGAGCAGGCCATCACCTATTCCCCCAAGAGCTTCCAGGGCAACCGGCATCTGATCCGGGCCCGGCTGGCCCGGCCCGAGGAGCTGGCCGTCCGCCGGAATCTGGCTTTCAACTGCTACGATGAGCACGGGGACACCGGTTTTTATCCCCATGCTTCGGCCAACGTGGAGACCCGCGGCGAGGCGGTGTTTGCCGCCCGCAACGCCATCGATGGCATCTTTGAGAACAGCTCCCACGGGGAATATCCCTACCAGAGCTGGGGCATCAACCGGGACCCCAACGCGGCCCTGACCCTGGACTTTGGCCGGGAAGTGGTGCTGGACGAGCTGCGGATCACCGAGCGGGCCGACTTCCCCCATGACAACTACTGGATTCGGGCCACCGTCACCTTCTCGGACGGTTCCCGGCTGGAAATCCCTCTGGTCAAGAGCGCCAAACCCCAGAGCATTACCTTCCCGCCCCGCCGGGTCCGCAGCCTGGTGCTCAGCGAGCTGATCCAGGCCGAGGGTCCGTCGCCCTTCCCGGCCCTGACCCAGATCGAGGCCTGGGGCTATGAGGCCGGCGCCGAGGGCGGGGAGGCGCAGGCATGAGCTGGTTTGACGCATTCTACGGCGGCAACGGCCGGGGCGTAAACCCCAACGAGCCCGAGAAAAAGGGCCTGGCCCGGTTCTTCCAGATTCTGGGCCGGGACTTCGGCCAGCTGATCGCCACCAACTTTCTGGTCTGCGCCCTGGTGCTGCCGGCGGCGCTGGGGGTGTCTCTGGGCATCATCCTGCTGAACGTCCCCCTGACCCTTCTGGCGGGCCTGCTGGGCGGCATGCTGGCCGGCATCGGCCTTCTGGTGATGGCCGACTGCGCCCTCCGCAGCCTGTGCAATGATCCGTCCCCCTGGCTGCCCCGGATGGGCCAGACCATCTCCGCCAAGTGGAAGGCCGCCCTGCCTGTGGGCGCCATCCTCATCACCCTGCTGGGGGCCCTGTCCTTTGTCTGGGCCTTCCTGTTCGAGGTGATGGAGTCGGGCCAGTCCCCCGGCAGCGCCATTCTGGTGTTCCTGGGCTTTGATATGCTGGTGCTGGCGGTGGCGGGCAGCCTGACGGTGGCGGCTCTGACCGCCGCCCCCGCCGGGGAGACCTCTCTGGGCAGCCTGCTGCGCACCGCCGGACACATGATGCTCTATGCCCCCGGGCGGGCCCTGGGGGGCAGCGCCGTCATCTTTGCGGGGGTGGCGGTCCTGATCCTGTTTTTTCCCATCAGCACCCTGTGGGCCATGCTGTTTGGCTTCTGGCTGCCGGTGCTGGTGGCCATGCAGATTTTCTTCCCGGTGCTGCGGGAGATCTATGACCTGGACGTGGAGCACGCCCCCTCGGCCGACGACGAGGAGGAAGGTCCCCTCATGACCGAAAAGCAGAAAAAAGCCCGGGCCCGGGCCAACTGGTGGTACTACAACTGGGGCCTGGTGGCGGCTGCGGCGGTGCTGGTGGTGGCGGTGATCTATGTGGTTCACGGCCTGACCACCACCATTGACCCCGACTACAACGTGGCGGTGGTCACTCCCGACACCCTGCCCGATTCCTCCGCCCTCCAGCTCCAGCAGGTGCTGGAGAGCTACGGCGTGGACCGCAACGGGGACGGGGCGGTGGTGGTGAGCCTCAACGTCTACACCTGGAGCGCCGACGCCTCCCTCACCGACATGAACAGCCAGATGGCGGGCGCCACCCGGATGAACACCGACCTGTCCAACGGGGACAGCGGCATCTGGATTCTGGCCGATCCCCAGGGCTTTGAGGAGGCCTACGGCGCCCTGAGCGAGGCTTTGGGCAGCGACTGGGCCGGACAGCTCATCCCCTGGACCGACGTTCCCGCCCTGGCCGGCGCCGATCTGGGCAGCTACGACACCTCCGCCGACGGCTCCACCAGTCAGTCGGTGCAGGAGCTCTTTGCCGACTATCAGATCGCGGTGCTGGACAGCTCGGACGGGCTGTGGGACCTGCTGACCCATCCGGCCTCGTAAGTCGGTTTCTTGATGATTTTGGGCGGAAAAGGGATTGTATTTGCCCCGCCGCGGCGGTATCATAAAGCCGCGGTCAGGAAACAAGCCCCTGACCCCATTCTCCGAAAATCACACGCGTAAAAGAGGGGAGGTCCGCCCGGGCCGCTCCTCTTGCGGCGTTTCGGCCGGCAGATTTTCCACCGAGATTTTGTGCACTGGTGGAAAATTTGCCCCCGCCAGTCTAAACACAGACAAAAAACACCCCTGCATCCCTGAACCGCCCCAGTAAAAGTAGACAGTGAAAAAAGAAGGCCTCCTGTGGTAGAATAAAACTACCATAGGAGGTCTTTGCTATGCCAAGAAAATACAGGCACATTCAGGAACACGAGAA